>NZ_JBWPWU010000021.1:0-1188 GCF_056590775.1 Porphyromonas sp. C0026D3 | reverse complement strand
TAAGCGTGGGGCAAACGTGGGGAACTGAAACATCTCAGTACCCATAGGAGAAGAGAACAAATTAGTGATTCCCCTAGTAGTGGCGATCGAACGGGGACAAGCCCAAACCGTCGAGGTCTCGAGCTTCGGCGGGGTAGTAGGACCACGGTATGGCTACAGGAGGATATAGAGGAGAACAGCGTTGGAAAGCGCGACCGTAGAGGGTGATAGTCCCGTATCTGTATAGAAGACCTGGCCTAGTGGAATCCTGAGTAGTGCGGGACACGTGCAATCCTGTATGAATCCGGGGGGTCCATCCCCCAAGGCTAAATACTCCTTAGAGACCGATAGTGAACAAGTACTGTGAAGGAAAGGTGAAAAGCACCGCGAGAAGCGGATTGAAATAGTTCCTGAAACCATGTGCTTACAAGCGGTCGGAGCCCCTGTATGGGGTGACGGCGTGCCTTTTGCATAATGAACCTACGAGTTATTATATCTAGCGAGGTTAATCCACAAGAGTGGAGGAACCGAAGCGAAAGCGAGTTTTAAAAAGCGAAGATAGTTAGGTGTAATAGACGCGAAACCAAGTGATCTACCCTTGTCCAGGCTGAAGTGTTGGTAACACAACATAGAGGGCCGTACCGTAGAATGGTGAAAAATTCTCGGATGAGGTGAGGGTAGGGGTGAAAGGCTAATCAAACTTGGAGATAGCTCGTACTCCCCGAAATGCATTTAGGTGCAGCCTTTAGGGTTAACTACAAGAGGTAGAGCGACTGATTGGATGCGAGGGTTTCATCGCCTATCAAGTCCAGACAAACTCCGAATGCTTGTAGGGATTACTAAGGAGTGAGGGCATGGGTGCTAAGGTCCGTGTCCGAGAGGAGAAGAATCCGGACCATCCGCTAAGGTCCCGAAATGACAACTAAGTTGAAGGTATAACGCGGTCACGATGCAGCGACAGCTAGGATGTTGGCTTGGAAGCAGCCATTCATTTAAAGAGTGCGTAACAGCTCACTAGTCGAGGATTGTGGCATGGATAATAATCGGGCATAAGTTGTCTACCGAAGCGATGGGATGTTGACATAAGTTGGCATCGGTAGGGGAGCATTCAAGATTGGCAGAAGGGAAGTCGACAAGGCTTTCTGGACGATCTTGAAGAGCAAATGTAGGTATAAGTAACGATAAAGGGGGTGTGAATCCCCCTCGCCG
>NZ_JBWPWU010000020.1:0-1255 GCF_056590775.1 Porphyromonas sp. C0026D3 | reverse complement strand
GGGTCTTCTGTGGAGGCATTGGTGATCGCAATGATCGTTGGTGATGCTCTACAGCCTGCGTGT
The DNA here is from genome assembly GCF_056590775.1 of Porphyromonas sp. C0026D3. Taxonomy (NCBI): domain Bacteria; kingdom Pseudomonadati; phylum Bacteroidota; class Bacteroidia; order Bacteroidales; family Porphyromonadaceae; genus Porphyromonas; species Porphyromonas sp. C0026D3. The sequence goes on along the minus strand of NZ_JBWPWU010000020.1, from coordinate 1,192 downwards.
CTACTTGTTTGTCGTCCTTGTTTGTTTTTTTTCTTATAAGATATACCCTATTTTACTACACCGGCGCCTAGACGCTAGGTAGTGCACCAGGTGTTGGGTTAGATGAAAGAGTGGTAAGCCAGGCTCATAGCTCAGTTGGTTAGAGCGCTACACTGATAATGTAGAGGTCGGCAGTTCAACTCTGCCTGGGCCTACTTTTAAGGTATGACCGGTATAAAGTAGGGGGATTAGCTCAGTTGGCCAGAGCACCTGTTTTGCAAGCAGGGGGTCATCGGTTCGACTCCGATATCCTCCACAAGTTGTTTTATAAGAAACGCAAGAGATCATAGACATGTTGGCAAAGTAGAAGATACTTCGGGTTGTTTTTAATAGGACGATCCGAGGTAGCGTTAGAAATAGAGTAAAGACAAAAGATGATGTAGTGTTTTCTCTTGGCCTTTCGGGGCTTCAGGGGAGGATGCTACGCCACGCGAGTAATATTTATAGAAGATCAGAGTTTGGTTCTACGGCATTTGTGTGCATCGTTTGGGTGCGTTCGGTGTCGTTGGATGCTGTCTTTTCGTTTTTGACATTGTGATGATGTCCGAATCAAGTATGCCGTGTTTGTTTTTCCTTTGGTGCTTTTTTGCTTACCCTGCGAGAGTGGGGTGGTTGAGGTGACCGAGGGGATGTGCATGTGTGTATTTGGCGTGGGTGCACTGGTGTGTTTGGGGTCCGGCCTTTAGTGGCGTTGGGGCTTTGGATACGCGAGTGTTTGTGATATGATTTTTTCTGAGCTCGAGCGATAACGAAATAGTATACTGTATATATATCATATAATGAGTTACGAATATAATCGTCTGCCCGCATAGGTCGGGCGGATAGGTTTGTTGATATCTGTCAGTTTTCTTTTTTTTGTAGAGAAGTGGTTCTGCGATAGAAAGTGGGAGGCTTTTCGATAGGAAAGGAGAAGATCTAGATAAAGCAAGATAAGGGCACATGGTGGATGCCTAGGCTCTAAGAGGCGAAGAAGGACGTGATAAGCTGCGATAAGCTGCGGGGATTGGCACATACGACGTGATCCGCAGATTTCCGAATGGGACAACCCACCGGGGTTAACACCTCGGTACCGCGCATAAGCGTGGGGCAAACGTGGGGAACTGAAACATCTCAGTACCCATAGGAGAAGAGAACAAATTAGTGATTCCCCTAG
>NZ_JBWPWU010000019.1:0-1267 GCF_056590775.1 Porphyromonas sp. C0026D3 | reverse complement strand
CTTGTTAAATCGACCATTATATCCTCCAGTTGTAAAAATAATTCGGAAAGTTTTGATTAATTGAAAAAGATATTAGCACTACGCGTGGTGCTAGTTAAATCGTTCTAGACAATAAGCCAAATTATAAGCTAAAATTGCAATTTCCAACCGGCTTTGAAAGCCTATCAGACTACGTGCTCGATTGTTCTCGGCATTGTAATAGGTCAGAAGCGAAAAGTCGCTTTCAATTGTTCTGCGAATAGCCATCAATTGATGATCATTGTGCTTTTTAGCTCCTGTCATATTTTTACGATATGGTGTCCAAAGTTCATAACCCATTTGTTTTAGCTGTTGATGCAGTTCTTTGCCTAAATAGCCTTCGTCGCCAAGAAGATAGTAATTAGATGGATGGGCATTTTCCAGCAGTTCAACTGTCTCCCTGGCATCATGAACTGATGCTTTTGTTACGACATAATCAAGAATGTAACCGTCATCGCTAACAATGGCATGAACTTTGAAACCATAGAAGTAAATTTTCTTGGTGGCCTTATAACCAATGTTGGCATAACCGCGAAAAATTTTAGCACGATAGTTGCGAATTGGTTGGCAAACAGGTACCGGAAAGCTGTCAATGATCAAGAAATGTCCATTCAGGTCAACCTTTTTATTCATTTCTTGCCGTATCTGATAAATCAATTGCAATAGCTGACGTGAACGCCGATTAAAACGTGAGTGTGATAAACAATTGAAACATTCACAGAATCTTCTTTGTGATTCAATTCCTGTCTTAGCTTGCCAGATAAGTAAAGCCAAAATCAGACTGTCCGTAGTTTTAATTTGATCAATATTTCGCCGATGAGTAAACTCAGCCGGTGCATACAAACGATACCAGTGCCGACAAATTATCACTAAATCTTTAAAACTAACTTGTAAATGGTGGCTAAAACGCTTAAGCTTAAGGCAGTTCAATCAGATCAGGCTCTTTTCTATTATTATACAAGTTGAGTCTAACAAGATTGGACTTTTTATTAACTAAAACGATTTAACTAGCACCACGCGTTATTCATTACTTTTTTTTAACCCTTTTTCAACTAATTCAGGATCAGTTTTACCTGGATTTAATTCAACTAACTTGCCACTTGCAATATAGATAACCCATTCAGCAAGATTTACAATGTGGTCTCCTGCACGTTCAAGAGTGCGAATTACACTTACATATTGCTCATATGAAGGGATTGATTCACCATTAGCCATCATCTTTTCTAAAAGTCGCTTTTGTTCACGAACG
>NZ_JBWPWU010000018.1:0-1325 GCF_056590775.1 Porphyromonas sp. C0026D3 | reverse complement strand
CATTAGTGTCCCGTTAAAATCGGGACCAGTTAAATATTAATCAAATAACCCCGGAAAGAGGGGACAATCGAGTTCTTTGACATTATTGAAATCAGTCCTTTCGAAGAGATCTACGAGTGGTGTCTTATCCATAAGAGAAATGCTTAGAATCTGAAGAACCTCATAAGTAGATCGCTTAAGTTGTAAATCATGTTGTACGATAGCAACAAGGCAATAGGCTATGATTGCCGATGAGATTTGGATTCTCACAGCATTCTCTGTAGTACCCCAAAACTTCTTAATCTTGAGGTGCTGCTTTAGCCATTTGAAGAACAGTTCTATCTGCCATCTGTTCTTGTAAAGGTTGGCGATTTCAGGAGCTGTTAGATGAAAAGCATTTGTAAGGAAGGCAAACTCCCTACCTTGTTCTTCATCATAGAATTTGACGAGTCTGAGTTTCTCCGGATACTTCCGGTATGAATTGTATTCAGTGAATTCAATCACAGCATCTGTCAATATATTCTTTGGCAACCTGCGCCTCCATTTACAGCATTTGTATTGCAGATTCTTCTTGGCTCGCACAACAAAGAACGATTCATGCTGATGTATTTTGAAAAGCTCCTTGAATGCATTGTATCCACGGTCGAAAACATAGTAAGAACCTGATTCATAAGGAATTTCCTTCATAGCCTTTGAGTCGTAAACTGATGCTGTAGAGATATGGAAGAAAGCTGGAACCTGAGATTCGAGGTCATATAGCACATGTGCTTTTATTCCTCCCTTCTTCTTACGGAACTTTGCCCACCAGAAGATCGACAAACACAATGGAATGGTCGTTGAGTCGAAAGCATACACATTGCCTTTCAACTTGAAGATATCCGTTACTCGTTTCTTCCTGGCTTGCTCCATCATATAGAAAGCAAAGTCTTCAAAGATACGGTAGTCACGATTCTGATTGGCAGAAGCAAATGTCGTTTTCGCAATAGGCTTACGCCCTAATCCAAGATGGTATTGCTTTGCTCTATGTGCTTCAAAAGCAACAATCAAATCTCGCAAACTCTCTCGATTACTCAGTTGACCAAACATCATAGCAAGCAGCTGATTCCAACATGTGAAATGCTTCACATAGCGGTTTCCATCATACTTGTCAACCAAATGGCGAAACTTGTTATTGTCGAGAAATTCTATCAATTGGGCGAAAACGTATTTGTCTTTGTTCATCGTGCAGTATTATAGATAACTGCAAAAGTACAAATTCAAATCGTCGCACCCTTAAAATCTCTTGCAAAATACTGTATTTCAATTAATTCAAAGAGCGATTAGTCCACTTTAACGGGACAGTAGTG
>NZ_JBWPWU010000016.1:0-1784 GCF_056590775.1 Porphyromonas sp. C0026D3 | reverse complement strand
AAAGCTGAAGGTGCGATGCGAACAAACAAGTAGTACAAGGGATATTTTTATAGATATAAGAATGTGCCACGTCGATTCGAGAGGATAGACTAACTTGGGTGTTTATACGAGTGTAACCCGAAGCCAAGGATAATTTTTCGGATTTAGGTAAAAGGATATGCTTGTGACGTTAGTCATGAGCGAAGCTATTTAACTAACAATGGAGAGTTTGATCCTGGCTCAGGATGAACGCTAGCGATAGGCTTAACACATGCAAGTCGAGGGGTAACATGGAGGTAGCTTGCTACCTTTGATGACGACCGGCGGATGGGTGCGTAACGCGTATGCAACTTACCTACCAGCGGGGGATAACCCGGAGAAATTCGGACTAATACCCCATATATTCCATTATTCGCATGGATGGTGGAAGAAAGATTTATCACTGATAGATAGGCATGCGTTCCATTAGGTAGTTGGTGAGGTAACGGCTCACCAAGCCCGCGATGGATAGGGGAGCTGAGAGGCTGACCCCCCACATTGGGACTGAGACACGGCCCAAACTCCTACGGGAGGCAGCAGTGAGGAATATTGGTCAATGGAGGCAACTCTGAACCAGCCAAGTCGCGTGAAGGAAGACGGTCCTATGGATTGTAAACTTCTTTAGTAGGTGAGTAGAAGCAGGCACGTGTGCCTGTAGGCAAGTAACCTAAGAATAAGTATCGGCTAACTCCGTGCCAGCAGCCGCGGTAATACGGAGGATACGAGCGTTATCCGGATTTATTGGGTTTAAAGGGTGCGTAGGTGGTGTTGTAAGTCAGTGGTGAAAAGCTATAGCTTAACTATAGTCTTGCCGTTGAAACTGTGACACTTGAGTGTAGATGCTGTAGGCGGAATGCGTAGTGTAGCGGTGAAATGCATAGATATTACGCGGAACTCCGATTGCGAAGGCAGCTTACAAAGCTACAACTGACACTGATGCACGAAAGCGTGGGGATCAAACAGGATTAGATACCCTGGTAGTCCACGCTGTAAACGATGATTACTCGGAGTATGCGATATAATGTATGCTCTCAAGCGAAAGCATTAAGTAATCCACCTGGGGAGTACGTCGGCAACGATGAAACTCAAAGGAATTGACGGGGGCCCGCACAAGCGGAGGAACATGTGGTTTAATTCGATGATACGCGAGGAACCTTACCCGGGATTGAAATGTATACGCTGGGCTTATGAAAGTAGGTCTGTTCACTTCGGTGACGTATATGTAGGTGCTGCATGGTTGTCGTCAGCTCGTGCCGTGAGGTGTCGGCTTAAGTGCCATAACGAGCGCAACCCTCATTGTTAGTTGCCAACAGGTAAAGCTGGGGACTCTAACGAGACTGCCGTCGTAAGGCGAGAGGAAGGTGGGGATGACGTCAAATCAGCACGGCCCTTACATCCGGGGCGACACACGTGTTACAATGGTGAGGACAGAGGGCAGCTAACAGGCGACTGTGTGCGAATCTCCAAACCTCATCTCAGTCCGGATCGGAGTCTGCAACTCGACTCCGTGAAGCTGGATTCGCTAGTAATCGCGCATCAGCCATGGCGCGGTGAATACGTTCCCGGGCCTTGTACACACCGCCCGTCAAGCCATGGAAGTCGGGGGTACCTGAAGTGCGTGACCGCGAGGAGCGTCCGAGGGTAAACCTGGTGACTGGGGCTAAGTCGTAACAAGGTAGCCGTACCGGAAGGTGCGGCTGGAACACCTCCTTTCTGGAGCCAAATCCGGGAAGCTTGGTTTTTGGAGATCTGCTCTGAATATAGAG
>NZ_JBWPWU010000015.1:0-1810 GCF_056590775.1 Porphyromonas sp. C0026D3 | reverse complement strand
TGGTACAGCCGGAGCTGCGCTACTGGTTTTGTGAGGTGTTCAACGGCACTTTCATCGGTCTGCACGGGCACTATGGCCAGTACAATGTAGGTGGGGTGAATCTGCCGGTGGGTCGTCTGAAAGCCCTGAAGGATCACCGCTACGAGGGCTATTTTTATGGTGCCGGTCTGAGCCTGGGGCATCAGTGGTTGCTGAGCAAGCACCTGAACCTTGAGGCCTCTCTCGGTGGTGGTTGGGCGCGCACTCCGTACCGCAAGTACAAGTGCCCCGCCTGCAGTCCGCTCTTGTCCGAGGGGGTCTACGACTACTTCGGCGTGACACGGGCGACGCTCTCCCTTACCTATTTCTTCAATTGATCGATGGATGCTATGATGAGAAAGATATTATTTGCGACTGCTGTGTCGCTACTGTCGTTGGTTGGACTGGCCGGCACGCCGGTGCGTCACTTGGAGCAGATCAAGGCCACCAGTGCGGTGGAGGTTGATCACGAGGCCGGTGAGCTTCATCTGACCTTGGACCTGACCCTGGACGATCTGAGGGTGAGGGGCAATGACCTGATCATCCTCACGCCGACCCTCTCTCGGGCGGACGGGAGCTATACGTTGCCACTCCAACCCCTCTATATCGTGGGCGGAACGCGCGAAAAGGCCCTGAATCGTCAGCTGCACTTTGGACACAAGCCGGACTATTACGTGGCAGTGAAGCCTCAGAGCATCACCCGTCGTCGCAACGGCCGTGCCCAGACCATCCACTACACGGTGACCGTGCCTTTTGACAAGCGCATGCGTGGTGCCGTGCTGAGCCTCGAGGAGTGGCTGACCGGCTGCGCTGAATGCGACAAAGGAAGTGGATCGCTGGTTTTGCGCGACCCTGTGGTGAAAGCTGAGCCCTATCGCCCAACCTATGTCTCCACCTGCATCGTGCCGGCAGCCGAGCCGGTGAAGAGTCGCTCGGACAAGTACTCTGCGACAATCGCTTTCCGACTGGACAAGGACAATATCGACCGTGGCTACCGTGACAATGCGGCCGTGCTGGACGATGTGGACGCAAAGGTTCGCTCGGTCCTTGCCAATAAAGACATCACCCTCACCGGCATGACCGTCGAGGGATGGGCCTCTCCGGAGGGCAACGCCTCGTACAACCAAGCTCTATCGGAGCGTCGTGCCAAGTCTTTTGCCAACTACCTGAGCCGTACGCATGGGCTGAAGCAGTCGGAGATGTCCGTCCGTGGTTGCGGAGAGGACTGGACCGGTGTGGAGCGTCTGCTGGCCTCCTCTGACCCGAGCTACAAGGCCGAGCTGGAGACCATCCTGAAAGAAAACCAAGGCGATGCACGAGACCCAAAGATCAAAGCACTCAATGGCGGAGCCGTCTACTACGACCTCGTGAACGGCCTCTACACCAAGGTGCGTCGTACGGACTATGCCTTTGCCTACACCGTGCGGAGCTTCAATCTGGCCGAGGCACGTGAGCGAATCAAGACAAACCCCAAGCTACTGAGCCTAAACGAGATGTATATCGTGGCAGACAGCTACGAGGTGGGGAGCAAGGAGTACGACGAGAGCTTCCGAATCGCACTGAAGTACTTCCCGAATGAGCCCATCGCACTGGTGAATGCCGCAGCCGCCGACCTCGCCAAAGGTGATGTCTCTGCCGCCATGGCACGCCTGGACAAGGCAAATGACACACGCGCCCAAGCACTCAACAACCGTGGAATAGTTCTCGCCCTGAACGGCAAGTATGCCGAGGCAGAGACCTGCTTCAAGGAGGCGATCGCAAAGGGTGACACCAGTGCAGCCGGCAACTTGGC
>NZ_JBWPWU010000014.1:0-1971 GCF_056590775.1 Porphyromonas sp. C0026D3 | reverse complement strand
CAAATGAATATTATAAATTTAGGAATTCTTGCTCACATTGATGCAGGAAAAACTTCCGTAACCGAGAATCTGCTGTTTGCCAGTGGAGCAACGGAAAAGTGCGGCCGTGTGGATAATGGTGACACCATAACGGACTCTATGGATATAGAGAAACGTAGAGGAATTACTGTCCGGGCTTCTACGACATCTATTATCTGGAATGGAGTGAAATGCAATATCATTGACACTCCGGGACACATGGATTTTATTGCGGAAGTGGAGCGGACATTCAAAATGCTTGATGGAGCAGTCCTCATCTTATCCGCAAAGGAAGGCATACAAGCGCAGACAAAGTTGCTGTTCAGTACTTTACAAAAGCTGCAAATCCCGACAATTATATTTATCAATAAGATTGACCGTGCCGGTGTGAATTTGGAGCGTTTGTATATGGATATAAAAACAAATCTGTCGCAAGATGTCCTGTTTATGCAAACTGTTGTCGATGGATCGGTTTATCCGGTTTGCTCCCAAACATATATAAAGGAAGAATACAAAGAATTTGTATGCAACCATGACGACGATATATTAGAACGATATTTGGCGGATAGCGAAATTTCACCGGCTGATTATTGGAATACGATAATCGCTCTTGTGGCAAAAGCCAAAGTCTATCCGGTGCTACATGGATCAGCAATGTTCAATATCGGTATCAATGAGTTGTTGGACGCCATTTCTTCTTTTATACTTCCTCCGGCATCAGTCTCAAACAGACTTTCAGCTTATCTCTATAAGATAGAGCATGACCCCAAAGGGCATAAAAGAAGTTTTCTTAAAATAATTGACGGAAGTCTGAGACTTCGAGACGTTGTAAGAATCAACGATTCGGAAAAATTCATCAAGATTAAAAATCTAAAGACTATTTATCAGGGCAGAGAGATAAATGTTGATGAAGTGGGTGCCAATGATATCGCGATTGTAGAAGATATAGAAGATTTTCGAATCGGAGATTATTTAGGTGCTAAACCTTGTTTGATTCAAGGATTATCTCATCAGCATCCCGCTCTCAAATCCTCCGTCCGGCCAAATAAGCCCGAAGAGAGAAGCAAGGTGATATCCGCTCTGAATACATTGTGGATTGAAGACCCGTCTTTGTCCTTTTCCATAAACTCATATAGTGATGAATTGGAAATCTCGTTATATGGTTTGACCCAAAAGGAAATCATACAGACATTGCTGGAAGAACGATTTTCCGTAAAGGTCCATTTTGATGAGATCAAGACTATCTACAAAGAACGACCTATAAAAAAGGTCAATAAGATTATTCAGATCGAAGTACCACCCAACCCTTACTGGGCCACAATAGGGCTGACTCTTGAACCCTTACCGTTAGGGGCAGGGTTGCAAATCGAAAGTGACATCTCCTATGGTTATCTGAACCATTCTTTTCAAAATGCCGTTTTTGAAGGGATTCGTATGTCTTGCCAATCTGGTTTACATGGATGGGAAGTGACAGATCTGAAAGTAACTTTTACTCAAGCCGAGTATTATAGCCCGGTAAGTACACCTGCTGATTTCAGACAGCTGACCCCTTATGTCTTCAGGCTGGCTTTGCAACAGTCAGGTGTGGACATTCTCGAACCGATGCTCTGTTTTGAGTTGCAGATACCCCAAGTAGCGAGTTCCAAAGCTATTACAGATTTGCAAAAACTGATGTCTGAGATTGAAGACATCAGTTGTAATAATGAGTGGTGTCATATTAAAGGGAAAGTTCCATTAAATACAAGTAAAGACTATGCCTCAGAAGTAAGTTCGTACACTAAGGGCTTAGGCATTTTTATGGTTAAGCCATGTGGGTATCAAATAACAAAAGACGGTTATTCTGATAATATCCGCATGAACGAAAAAGATAAACTTTTATTCATGTTCCAAAAATCAATGTCATTAAAATAATGGAGCGGTCAGGAAATTTCTATAAGGCAATACGGTTGGGAT
>NZ_JBWPWU010000013.1:0-2793 GCF_056590775.1 Porphyromonas sp. C0026D3 | reverse complement strand
AGAACTCGATTGTCCCCTCTTTCCGGGGTTATTTGATTAATATTTAACTGGTCCCGATTTTAACGGGACACTAATGTTCTTGAATCACTTTACAAAGTTTGTCAGATGCCTCCTTTTCTGACTTATGATCTCTACAGAAGCGCGACAATGCTACTCGACCATTGTAGACTTTGCCCGCAAAAGGTTCAAGAAACTTGTATCTTTCAGATAATCAATAGAGCAGGAAAGAGTGTAGGGCAAAAGGGTTACGAGTTGGAAACGAGCAAGTTTCTTTTCCTATCTTCATTCTGCAGTGCTTCAAAGAACTCTCTATTTAATATCTGCAAAGATATAAAATCTACTCAAGATGGTATGCTAGATTTCGAGTTCATAGATTCAAATTTCACTGCATAAAAAGGGTAAAACTATGAACGTCAAGTGCGATTTCCAGTAGTAAGCGCAAAACGAAGCGTACAAAAGTACCCTCCCTTGGAGGTAGTTCCAGAGGTGGGTCAAAAGATTTAAATGGAATGAGCTAACTCCCTACGAAGTTTTTTCCCTACATTTGTAACTGTGTTGCACTTGACACTGGAAGGTGCCGAGGCAAGAGCGGGTTGCTTAACATTTTGCCATGTCACAAATATGAACTATATTTGTGACATGGGAAAGCAATTAAAAAGTACACATCAGCTTATCAAAGAGGCTGTTATTGATTCTGGAGAAGGGTCGATACTTTACCCTAACCAGTTTGCTCCTTGTGGCGATAGCACCGCTATAAGACAGGTGCTTAGTCGCATGACCAAAGAGGGTTATCTTGTGAGGTTGGCTCATGGGCTCTATTATTATCCTAAGGTGGACACCAAGTGGGGGACTGGTATTATTTATCCTTCCATTGAAGAGGTGGCTAGGATAATTGAAGAAAGGGACAAAATCACACTTATACCCTCTGGCACTTATGTCCTAAATAAATTAGGTCTTTCAACTCAAATCCCAATGAATGTAGTGTACATCACTAATGGATCACCACGAACAATAAAGCTGGGAAAGGGTCGAGGCATTCAGCTGAAAAGGTCTAATGATATGAACAATTTTGCATACACCTCAGAGTTGGTACGTATGCTTGTTTTTGCCTTAAGAGAGATTGGGCAAGGTAATCTAACGGAGGTGCATAAGAGCATTCTAAAAAAACATCTCCGCTCAATTTCAGAGGAAGAATATAAGAGGGATATTCACTTGGCTCCACAATGGATACAAGATGAACTAAACAGACTGAGAGAACAATGATATTTACAGACTTATCAAAAGAGGAGCAAAGAGAAGTACTGGAAATTGTCAGGCCACGAATTGGTGATATCCCTCTTAGTGTAATAGAGAAAGACTGGTGGGTAACTATGGTACTTCGAGCCCTATTTTCCTTACACTATGCGGATCAGCTCTCTTTCAAGGGTGGTACTTCACTCAGTAAGTGTTGGAATCTGATTAAACGCTTTTCCGAAGATATTGATATTGCAATTAATCGTGAGTATTTAGGGTTTGCTGGTCAGCTCTCTAAAACACAGATAAGTGACAAGCTAAGAAGAGCCTCATGCTCTTTTACAAGAGAAATGCTAAAGACTGATTTGGAGAAAGCGTTAGCAAGTCTATCAATTGACCCTTCGCTTTTTGAAGTAAGTGTCAATGTTACTTCTATTTCCACTACAGATCCAGAGGTGATAGAGGTTGCATATGAGTCGCTTTTTTCCGAGGAGACTGATTATCTCAAACCTGTCGTTAAAATAGAAGTAAGCGGACGCTCTATGTCGGAGCCTTTAGAAAGTGTAATGACTAATTCTTGGATTGAGCAGTATATGCCTAATACACCATTTGTGCAAAAGGAGTTTAAGGTCTTAGCTGTCAGTCCTGAACGAACATTTATAGAGAAACTTTGTCTGCTACACGAAGAGTTCGCAAAAAAGGAGTTTTCCTCAATCAGATCCGAAAGAATGAGCAGGCACCTATACGATGTCTACAAGATTTCTAAGACAGAAATCGCCACAAGAGCCTTAAGTGATCCAACGTTATACGCCTCAATAGTGCAGCATCGTAGTATGTTTATAGGACTGAAAGGTTTTGACTACCGAACGCTTGCTCCACAGAAGTTATCTATTGTACCACCGAAAGAAGTTCTTGATGAGTGGAGATCAGATTACGTCGCCATGTCTCAAGATATGATTTACGAAGAGACACCAAGCTTTGATAGTCTCTTGAATGAAATAACTGAACTAAATAAGAGCATAAATAAAATTGCTTGGACATTATCTTTATAGCTTTCCATATACTTACCTATTTATCCAGACTATAGTTTACCGTACCCTTTAGCCCTTATATTGAGAATGTGTGCTTCGCAAAAAAACTAGGCTATAAAACTCCCTATGAAGTTTTTTTCCTACCTTTGTAACTGCGTTGCACTTGACACTGGAATGTGCGACCTCGAAAAAAACTAGGCTATAAAACTCCCTATGAAGTTTTTTTCCTACATTTGTAACTGTGTTGCACTTGACACTGGAATGTGCGAAAGTTAAAAAATCCTCCCACTTTTGTTAGATATATTTTTTTGTGTAATTTTGTAATCGTTATGCGGCAGTAATAATATACATATTAATACGAGTTAGTAATCCTGTAGTTCTCATATGCTACGAGGAGGTATTAAAAGGTGCGTTTCGACAATGCATCTACTGTAGTATATTATTGCTTAATCCAAATGAATATTATAAATTTAGGAATTCTTGCTCACATTGATGCAGGAAAAACTTCCGTAACCGAGAATCTGCTGTT
>NZ_JBWPWU010000012.1:0-5422 GCF_056590775.1 Porphyromonas sp. C0026D3 | reverse complement strand
GAGCGAGCTTGCCTAGATGAATTTGGTGCTTGCACCAAATGAAACTAGATACAAGCGAGCGGCGGACGGGTGAGTAACACGTGGGTAACCTGCCCAAGAGACTGGGATAACACCTGGAAACAGATGCTAATACCGGATAACAACACTAGACGCATGTCTAGAGTTTAAAAGATGGTTCTGCTATCACTCTTGGATGGACCTGCGGTGCATTAGCTAGTTGGTAAGGTAACGGCTTACCAAGGCAATGATGCATAGCCGAGTTGAGAGACTGATCGGCCACATTGGGACTGAGACACGGCCCAAACTCCTACGGGAGGCAGCAGTAGGGAATCTTCCACAATGGACGCAAGTCTGATGGAGCAACGCCGCGTGAGTGAAGAAGGGTTTCGGCTCGTAAAGCTCTGTTGGTAGTGAAGAAAGATAGAGGTAGTAACTGGCCTTTATTTGACGGTAATTACTTAGAAAGTCACGGCTAACTACGTGCCAGCAGCCGCGGTAATACGTAGGTGGCAAGCGTTGTCCGGATTTATTGGGCGTAAAGCGAGTGCAGGCGGTTCAATAAGTCTGATGTGAAAGCCTTCGGCTCAACCGGAGAATTGCATCAGAAACTGTTGAACTTGAGTGCAGAAGAGGAGAGTGGAACTCCATGTGTAGCGGTGGAATGCGTAGATATATGGAAGAACACCAGTGGCGAAGGCGGCTCTCTGGTCTGCAACTGACGCTGAGGCTCGAAAGCATGGGTAGCGAACAGGATTAGATACCCTGGTAGTCCATGCCGTAAACGATGAGTGCTAAGTGTTGGGAGGTTTCCGCCTCTCAGTGCTGCAGCTAACGCATTAAGCACTCCGCCTGGGGAGTACGACCGCAAGGTTGAAACTCAAAGGAATTGACGGGGGCCCGCACAAGCGGTGGAGCATGTGGTTTAATTCGAAGCAACGCGAAGAACCTTACCAGGTCTTGACATCCAGTGCAAACCTAAGAGATTAGGTGTTCCCTTCGGGGACGCTGAGACAGGTGGTGCATGGCTGTCGTCAGCTCGTGTCGTGAGATGTTGGGTTAAGTCCCGCAACGAGCGCAACCCTTGTTATTAGTTGCCATCATTAAGTTGGGCACTCTAGTGAGACTGCCGGTGACAAACCGGAGGAAGGTGGGGATGACGTCAAATCATCATGCCCCTTATGACCTGGGCTACACACGTGCTACAATGGACGGTACAACGAGAAGCGAACCTGCGAAGGCAAGCGGATCTCTGAAAGCCGTTCTCAGTTCGGACTGTAGGCTGCAACTCGCCTACACGAAGCTGGAATCGCTAGTAATCGCGGATCAGCACGCCGCGGTGAATACGTTCCCGGGCCTTGTACACACCGCCCGTCACACCATGAGAGTCTGTAACACCCAAAGCCGGTGGGATAACCTTTATAGGAGTCAGCCGTCTAAGGTAGGACAGATGATTAGGGTGAAGTCGTAACAAGGTAGCCGTAGGAGAACCTGCGGCTGGATCACCTCCTTTCTAAGGAAGGCGAAAGATGATGGAGAGTGCGAGAGCACTAAAGAGAAGTCATCGAGAAAGCCAAGCGGAAGCACACTGAGAAACTTTGTTTAGTTTTGAGGGTAATACCTCAGAGAGCTAGTACATTGAAAACTGAATATAATCTAAAGCAAAAAACCGAGACAATCGAAAAAACAGATTGAAGAGCGACCGAGAAGAGAGAGAAACTCAACTTGAAATAGGTCAAGTAGAAAAGGGCGCATGGTGAATGCCTAGGCACTAGAAGCCGATGAAGGACGTGACGAACCACGAAAGGCTTCGGGGAGCAGTAAGTAAGCAATGATCCGGAGATATCCGAATGGGGGAACCCAATACCGGGAGGTATTATCAAGAGCTGTTAAGGCTGTTGAAGGAAGACGCAGTGAACTGAAACATCTAAGTAGCTGCAGGAAGAGAAAGAAAAATCGATTTCCCAAGTAGCGGCGAGCGAACAGGAAAGAGCCCAAACCAGCTGGCTTGCCAGTTGGGGTAGTAGGACTGCAATAAAGTACTTGAAGCGATAGCAGAATTATCTGGAAAGATAAGCCAGAGAGGGTGAGAGCCCCGTAAGCGAAATTGCAGAGAGACTTAGCAGGATCCTGAGTAGGTCGGGACACGAGGAATCCCGATTGAAACCGCGAGGACCATCTCGCAAGGCTAAATACTAACTAGTGACCGATAGTGAACCAGTACCGTGAGGGAAAGGTGAAAAGAACCCCGGAAGGGGAGTGAAAGAGAACCTGAAACCGTGTGCCTACAAGTAGTCAAAGCACATTAAAGTGTAATGGCGTGCCTTTTGTAGAATGAACCGGCGAGTTACGTTATGGTGCAAGGTTAAGTCAGAAAAGACGGAGCCGGAGCGAAAGCGAGTCTGAAGAGGGCGAGAGAGTATCATGACGTAGACCCGAAACCAAGTGACCTACCCATGACCAGGTTGAAGGCGTGGTAAAACACGCTGGAGGACCGAACCCACGTGAGTTAAAAATCGCGGGGATGAGTTGTGGGTAGCGGTGAAATTCCAAACGAACTTGGAGATAGCTGGTTCTCTCCGAAATAGCTTTAGGGCTAGCCTCGTGTGAATGATAATGGAGGTAGAGCGCTGTTTGGACTAGGGGCCCGTCAGGGGTTACTGAATCCAGATAAACTCCGAATGCCAGATATCAATGCACGGGAGTCAGACTGCGAGTGATAAGATCCGTAGTCGAAAGGGAAACAGCCCAGATCACCAGTTAAGGTCCCCAAATCTATGCTAAGTGGAAAAGGATGTGGAGTTGCGTAGACAACTAGGATGTTGGCTTAGAAGCAGCCACCATTTAAAGAGTGCGTAATAGCTCACTAGTCGAGTGACGCTGCGCCGAAAATGTACCGGGGCTAAGCATAGTACCGAAACTGTGGATGCATATCAAAGGATATGCGTGGTAGGAGAGCGTTCTAAGTGCGGCGAAGTTAGATCGAGAGGACTAATGGAGCGCTTAGAAGTGAGAATGCCGGTATGAGTAGCGAAAGATAGGTGAGAATCCTATCCGCCGAAAGACTAAGGTTTCCTGGGGCAGGCTCGTCCGCCCAGGGTAAGTCGGGACCTAAGGTAAGGCCGAGAGGCGTAGCCGATGGACAACAGGTAGAGATTCCTGTACTGAAATTGTTCGATAAGAGCAAAGGAGGGACGCAGGAGGCTAATGACGCATGTTGCTGGAAAAACATGTGCAAGCAGTAAGAAAAAAGATGAGTCAAATGCTTGTCTAAAGAAATCAAGCTGTGATGCGGAGCGAAATTAAAGTAGCGAAGGTCATGATGTCACACTGCCAAGAAAAGCTTCTAGCCAGAGCAATTTTACCCGTACCGCAAACCGACACAGGTAGTCGAGTGGAGAACACTCAGGTGAGCGAGAGAACTCTCGTTAAGGAACTCGGCAAAATGACCCCGTAACTTCGGGAGAAGGGGTGCTGATGGTAAAAGATCAGCCGCAGTGAATAGGCCCAAACAACTGTTTATCAAAAACACAGGTATCTGCAAAATCGTAAGATGACGTATAGGTGCTGACACCTGCCCGGTGCTGGAAGGTTAAGAGGAGAGCTTAGCGCAAGCGAAGGTTTGAATTGAAGCCCCAGTAAACGGCGGCCGTAACTATAACGGTCCTAAGGTAGCGAAATTCCTTGTCGGGTAAGTTCCGACCTGCACGAAAGGTGTAATGATTTGGGCACTGTCTCAACGAGAGACTCGGTGAAATTATAATACCCGTGAAGATGCGGGTTACCCGCGACAGGACGGAAAGACCCCATGGAGCTTTACTGTAGCTTGATATTGAGTATTTGTTAAACATGTACAGGATAGGTAGGAGCCAGAGAAAGTAGGACGCTAGTCTTACTGGAGGCAATGTTGGGATACTACCCTTGTTTGATGGATCCTCTAACTCGCAGAGCTGAGCGTTCTGGAGGACAGTGTCAGGTGGGCAGTTTGACTGGGGCGGTCGCCTCCTAAAATGTAACGGAGGCGCCCAAAGGTTCCCTCAGAATGGTTGGAAATCATTCGCAGAGTGTAAAGGTATAAGGGAGCTTGACTGCGAGACCTACAAGTCGAGCAGGGACGAAAGTCGGGCTTAGTGATCTGGTGGTACTGCATGGAAAGGCCATCACTCAACGGATAAAAGCTACCCTGGGGATAACAGGCTTATCTCCCCCAAGAGTTCACATCGACGGGGAGGTTTGGCACCTCGATGTCGGCTCGTCGCATCCTGGGGCTGAAGTCGGTCCCAAGGGTTGGGCTGTTCGCCCATTAAAGCGGCACGCGAGCTGGGTTCAGAACGTCGTGAGACAGTTCGGTCCCTATCCGTCGTGGGCGTAGGAAATTTGAGAGGAGCTGTCCTTAGTACGAGAGGACCGGGATGGACATACCGCTGGTGTACCAGTTGTCTTGCCAAAGGCATCGCTGGGTAGCTATGTATGGAAGGGATAAGCGCTGAAAGCATCTAAGTGCGAAGCCCCCCTCAAGATGAGATTTCCGATGCGTAAGCAGTAAGACACCTTAAAGACGATGAGGTAGATAGGCTAGGAGTGGAAGCATAGCGATATGTGGAGCGGACTAGTACTAATCAGTCGAGCACTTGACCAAAGCTCAAAGGTTTAGAGCGGAAGATTATATTCAGTTTTGAGTGTAAAAGCTCAGAAAGAGTACGGTGGCGATGGCAAGAAGGATACACCTGTTCCCATGCCGAACACAGAAGTTAAGCTTCTTAACGCCGAGAGTAGTTGGTGGGAAACTGCCTGCGAGGGTAGGCAGTCGCCGTGCTAAATGGAGGATTAGCTCAGCTGGGAGAGCATCTGCCTTACAAGCAGGAGGTCACAGGTTCGAGCCCTGTATCCTCCATTGAGTCGTTAGCTCAGTTGGTAGAGCATCTGACTTTTAATCAGAGGGTCGGCAGTTCGAGCCTGCCACGACTCATTGGCCCAGAAAAACTCAAGCGGGTGTGGCGGAATTGGCAGACGCGCTAGATTTAGGTTCTAGTGTTTTCGGACGTGTGGGTTCAAGTCCCACCACCCGTACCATGCCGATTTAGCTCAGTTGGTAGAGCATCTGTCTTGTAAACAGGGGGTCGTACGTTCAAATCGTATAATCGGCATTCATATTTTTGCGGAAGTAGTTCAGTGGTAGAACATCACCTTGCCATGGTGGGGGTCGCGGGTTCGAATCCCGTCTTCCGCTCCAGTATAAAAGACTCACCGAAGTGTGAGTCTTTTTTGATATTCGGGATGTGGCTCAGCTTGGTAGAGCGCTACGTTCGGGACGTAGAAGTCGCAGGTTCAAATCCTGTCATCCCGATTGAATATTATTTTTATTAAAAAGTTCGTCTTAAGCTAGAAAGACGAACTTTTTTGTATATAATGTTCATGAAATATC
>NZ_JBWPWU010000011.1:0-9801 GCF_056590775.1 Porphyromonas sp. C0026D3 | reverse complement strand
GGCAAGTATGCCGAGGCAGAGACCTGCTTCAAGGAGGCGATCGCAAAGGGTGACACCAGTGCAGCCGGCAACTTGGCCGAACTAAAAAAGGTGGTCGAGAGCCTTTAGTAAAATGACAGAAGTAGCGGATCGGTCCATAAAAGAAGCATTTCTACAGGGAAGTAATGAGAGGGAGAGAGGTGTGTCCTCTCTCCGATCCACAGACCGAGCCCGTTGCTATGGCTTTGGCACAAAAGTCGGAGCCAAGCCGGACATTGTTCATGATCATTACCAAGATCATGCAGTGGACCGGTATCTGTCGCACGATGTAGGATCAAGATCATGAGCATCAATAAATACCATATTCTCTCACTTCTGGCGTTGCTCTTTACCGTAGGATGTCGGGGCACTGTCGACAGCGGTGGGTCGTCACCTCTGCCAAGTGGCACTACCAACCTGACACTCCGAGTCTTGGTGCAGGACAATTCCGGGCTCCGTTCCGTGTCCGAAAACGACGCCGACCCTTTGGCCAACAGTGGTGAGGGAAAGGTGGGTGAGCTCTGCCTATGGTTGGAAAAATCGGGCTGGATGCGAGCCATACCGGACAAAAACCGAGCACCAGAGTATCGGGCTGTCTTTGAGGTGAGAAATGTGACCGCAGAGAGCGAGCAACGTAGCTATACCCTCCTAATCAATGGACAGAAGTTCATCCTGCCCACTATCCCCCTCTATGCGACAACCACAGTGGGGCTGGATCGTCTCGGTGACCTGACCGACTCTGAGGGTTTTGTGATGACCGCTGATATGGGGCTCCATGGCACGATATACAGCGGTGTGGAACAGCCCGATCGTCCGGGACGCAATGTCTTTCCGGAGGGCAATGCACCTCTTCCCGTGGAGCGACTTGTCTCCAAAGCCCAGCTCCACAAGGATGTCACCACTTACACCGAGCGCAACCTCCCCGGCACCCTATCCAACCTCCACTGGTCAATGGCGGGTAGTGGCAAGCAGGTTTACTTCTTTAGGAATCAGGCCGGCAGTAGGACTTTGGGAGCCAATGGCCTGTACGATGGTCTCTCGACAGCCACAGACAAGGAGGATCTGATGAAGCTCTCCGATTGGGTGAAAAGCGAGTCGGATACCGGCAACTTTGCCTGGAGAGTGCTTTCGGATCAGTCGAGTGATCGGAAGTCCGTCTCGGATGCGATCTACTTCTACGAGCATGCACTCAAGGAGACAAAAGGACGAGCCGAGCCCTATCCACGCACGGTACAAATGAAGCATGTTGCCTATGCCAAGGTCTATGCCGACCTCAGCCACCTGACCGGTGGGCGCATGGGTGTCTACAACGAAAAAGCCGGGAGGTCGTTTAGCCCCATGAGTAGGGTGGTCGGAACGGAAGAGGAGGCGAGAATGCTCCTGACATGTACGGTAGAGGATAATGGCAAACCCTCAAGTTCCGGAACTACCATAACTGCCTTGGCGGATTTCCAGAACCTGAATAAACTCTTGGAACCGGCGACCTCGGCAGACTTCGAGAGCGACCGGTGGTACTGGATCTGTGCCACGTGCCAAAAGGAGTGGTATGAGAAAAATAAGGACAAACTCCCTAGGCGTCGTTTTGCCAAGCCGGAAAAAAAGCTGTCCGATAGTCATAGTGGGCACATCTTTTTCCTGATGCACGATCTCCCGGGCACCTTCTATGTGGGAGAGGATGGATCACTCTACAATACCCTGCTGGCCGCTATTGGCGGTGGCAACAAAACCGCACGAAAGTACGCCCGTGGACGGATGGTCTACCTGACCCCGCTCAATGCACAGGGCGAAAAAGACAAGGTCTACAACTGCGACACCCGCCGAAACAATATCTACGATCTCGCAATACAGGGAATCAATGGGTACGGACTCAACTACGACCCCAACGACCCGGATGACCCCTACATCCCAGCCCCAAATGACAATCCGCTGGAGCCAAAGCCACAGGATCTACCTATCAACAATGGTCCTGATGCCACGATCAAAATAAAGACGAGGGTGCTAAAGTGGAACTACTTTCCTCATGCGTACGACTTGTTTGTGATCCCCAAGGACTGATGAGACGGCGACAAGAAACGACAAGAATGAAACTGATGAACCCCAATAGTACCAAACACTGTGGCCGGAAGTATCTTTTCCCCATGTTCATGGGCCTGACACTCCTCCTGGGAGCTTGTCACAGTGGCGTGCTGCCTACCGATGATGAGCTGGCGGCCATCTGCCCCAGAGCGGTCCGTATCATGGCCACAGTGGAAAACTACGATGGAGTCGCGCCCCTTCCACGAGCCGGTGAAATCGATGGCACAGTGCAGGATCACGACAACTCCGGGAAGTTTCAGCCCAATAGCCGTGAGGCAGAGGGCGGAGAGCGTGCCATTGGTGATATTTTCCTCTTCGCGATACCCAAGTACAGCCAAAAAGACCAGCAGGTACTCTACTTCTACAAGGAGGGTACTCAAGGGGTCGTGGATGGCAAACTCTCCGGCACCAACATCGTGGCCAAACCCTTTACCTCACTCTCTGAGACAGGCGAGGCGGTGATGGAGTTGGAGCTAAAGCCGGGACGCTATACCTTTATCACAGTTGCCAACTCAGGCGAACTGCGCAAAAGAGCAAAGGACCCAAGTGCAGGTGGCACCCTTACAATGGACGACCTCACCACTCGACTCTACCCTGCTCGCGCCTTTGCGGCACATACCGATGACCTCGATACCTACATACAGGACTTCCCGATAGTCGGACAGCAGGAGATTGAGATTCCGGCAAAGAAACCCGCCGACCCCACACAAGTGCTGGAGCCGGTGATCGATATGGAGCGTGTCTTTGCCCGGGTGGATCTCTACATCACCACCACTCAGAGTGAGGGCGGTGACTACCTTACCCGAAGAGAGAACGCCCGACGAAACTTCCACTACCTTCCCCGCGAATACCGCCTTGCACGTTTGAGGGTTTTGGGCAACCCCGTCGGAGACGAGGAGTGCTACAGCTATCCGCTCCTCCCCTCACCGGCAGAGTACACCTCTATCAAGGGTCCTTTCTTCCATAGCACTTACTTCAACCACAAGAATATCGAGAAGCCACTTTTTGAGACAGACAAGGAGATGGCACTACAGGCTACTTGGGTGAACGGTCAAGACCAATCCAAGACCTGGATTTGGGATCATGAGATCAATAACCGAGCGGACGGAGGACTGGGGAAACTCTGGCGCAAACCGATACTTTACCCCAACGACTGGACCCAACAAGATACCAGACCCTACCACCTCTATCTGCCAAGCCTTTTCCTCAGCCCCGTGAACGATCCTGAGAATAAAGATGTGCAGCTATGCATCGAGCTCTCTTTTGATCGCATGGCGGACAATAAGCGCTTTGTGTATCGTGTGCCGATCAAAAACAGACCCGGACCAGATCCGGAGTGGGGCAGTAATTTTGGAGGATTTTACAATATCCGGCGCAATACGATCCATGATATGAACATATTCTTTTATGGAGAAGGCCTGAGAATCTACTATCCAGGAAAAGTCGCTGTGTATCCTTGGCGGATCGTGGATATTGACCTGGAGATAGACCCCGATGACGAAAACCGACACGAGGTAAACCCCGTGACCCCGGCTCCATAATCCGAAGAGCAGACAACATGATGAACAAACGATACAGCACCATTTCGACGGTCATCCTACTCCTATCGCTGATCTCGATGAGTGCCTGTCGGCACCAAGACCTTGGCACCCCCGATCTGGGACGTGGTACGCATGGTACCGACCCCATCTCAGAGCTGATCACGCTTGATCAACCGGTGACCCTGGAGGTAAGTGTGATCGCACCAAACGTGGTGGACCCGAGCCAACCATCGGCTACCCGAGCCATGACCGTTGGTTCACTCCGTGCTTTTGGGGATCTTAGCGGTGACTACAGCAGATACAGCTTCGATGATAGGAGAAAGTTCACTGTCAACACCAAGGATCCCAAAGACCTGTGGGTGGCTGACGAGGATAAGGAGAGGATGAAAAAAATCGTAGAGTTGTCCGAAAGCGCCCTAAATGGGTGCGACTGGATCTCTACGCTCAAGATCCTCGAGTTGCCGGACGACGCATACGAGGTTACCGGATTGGTGCCACGCAAGCCGATCGACAGCAGTGGTAGAGCTGAGATCCCCGGCCCGGTCGACACCTCAAAGCCTTGGCCGGACGAGGTGAAGGTCACACTCTTCAAGCTGCCCAAGAGTGGCATCCTTACCTTTTTGGCCAATTCGCAAGTCTACCAAAGCCAATACTGGAGCAACCCCAAAAACCTCGGCTACCTCGACCTAGACAACCCCTACTACCTCGGCATCACACCACTCTTTCAGCTGAGCGACAGGCTGTGTGACGAGTGGGCAAACAACACCTATCCCGACAAGTCACCCACAGGAGTGGAGTATATGCACTACCGAAGCGACTATCTACCGATGTACGGACGCATATACAACGTCTCTGCATACAAAGACCAACTCAACAACTCCCAAATAAAGTTTTCGCATAGCCCAGGCTCTCCGGCACTTCTACTCAATGATTCCCAAAACAATGTCTTATTGGAGCGCGCAGCAGCCTTTGTCTGCATCGAGTGGGATCACCAGTGCACTCAGGATCCCAAACAACCGGACGGCTACTATTACTACTCCGGAGAGTACCTTTTCGACCAAGTCGACCCAGGCCTCTACTGCAACCTCGGCTCCATCATTCCCGGCAATTGGGACGGTGTGCTTGCTCGGGCAAAAAGCAAGATGACCATGGATCGGCTACCCAATGGAGGGTTTAAGTTTGCCTTCTACAGCCACTCCCTCTACGATGGGTTGATCTCCAGCGGTGAGGAGGGATACACGCCCAGTGTCTTTTCACTTCTGCAGCGTCACGGGGCAACCAAGTTCTATGTGAGCGAAAACTACCCCACACGCCCACAGGATCAAAATACCATCTACGTGCAGCTCTCCAAGTTCAAGTCCACCTACAACCCCACAGCGTCGACCAAGCGCACCTACGAGTTCGATGGACCGCGGAAGTCGCTCAAGATGGACCTCCCCTTTGGTGAAAAGAACGCTACGACCGGCCTCTACGACATACATCGCAACACCATATATCACGTCAAGCTCAGGCTAAAACAATCCAGCCGAGGAGTGATCCCCTACATAGTCACCGACTGGTCCGAGGTGGAGATTCCGGCCGAGCTCTAATAATAACGAACAAAAACGATAGACAATACCCATGAGACATCAAATATACGACTCGTTGAGCAAGACCATCCTGGCACTTCTTGTCCTACTGGCAAGTGGTTGTCACGATAGTTTTTGGGGAAACGGTTACCCCGGTGACGAAGCCTGCCGGACAACCTCCGGAGAGGAGGTGGAGGTAGAGGTAGGGGTAGACATCCCCGAGATGCAGCTGACGGACGGACTTCGCTCCCTCTCCTCTGATCAGGAGAAGGACGCCTCCGACATACACATCCTCGCCTTCACCGTGCCACAGGGAGCCTCCGAGGAAAACGAGGTATATGCCTACGAGCCGAGGATCAAGTCAGGGCCCACACTCAAGCAGGGAAAGTACTACGTCAAGCTCGTCCTCAACGTCACCTCCGACCCACAGAGGCTCGTCTTCCTCGCCAATATCCCGGAGCTGAATGGACGCCTCCCCCAGGGAGTGACCCCCGGCATCACCAAGAAGGACCTGTACAATTGCCTGGTATTCCACTACAACGTCCAAAAAGGTTGGCGCAGCAATGGCCAAGAGAGCGGTGCGATCAAGGGAAAAGACTACGACCTCATCCCTATGTGGGGTGAGAGCAACGCCGTCACAGTCGTTCCGGGCGAAAACGAGTTCAACGACTACCACTATCAGGACGGTGTGGTCCGTCTCTACCGTGCCTTGGCCCGTGTTGACGTCGGCCTGGCATTTGACGCACCGGCACGCGAAGGACAGCCCCTCCCCGAGACCAACACAGTCGACTCCGAAAACTCCCGCTCCTTCGACTTCAAGGAGATCTACGTCTACCGTCCGGCCAAGAGATACTGCATGGCCGGAGATCTCAAAAACAACATCAAAAAGCCCGAAGGCTCCTCTGCCTTCCAGGTCGTGGCACCCACAATACCTGGGTGGGAAGAATACTACACCACCAAGGAGGCTGACCAGCTCCAAAAGTACACCGTCGACCCCAATGTCGGTAGTCTGGTCCGAACCATCTACCTCCCAGAGTCTCGGGCAACCAAAGCCACTGATGTCGCCCAACAGCTCGAAGAATCCACCTGCATCGTCATAGGTGGTGTCTACAAGGGCAACAACTTCAACCCCAAAGGACGCCAAAATACCGACATGTCCTACTACCGAGTAGACTTTGTCAAAGCACCCAAAAATGACGCTGAGCCGACTACCTACCTACCCATCCTCCGCAACCACCGCTACCGCATCAATATCAAGAGCGTCGACGGACCCGGACACAAAACTCCGAAAGAAGCGATAGAAAATGTAGGCACCGATGTCCACTACTCCGTCTCCGTATGGGACGAAAACGACGTCTCCAAGGTCATCACCGATGGCAAATACTGGCTGAGGCTCAGCCGTGACGTTATCAAGGTGGGCCGCTATGGCGGAGCCATACCCATTACATTCCAGACCAACTGGCCCAAGGGGTGGAGGATCAGTGTACCCGGATCCTATCCCCCCGACCCCGATCACCCCGAAAAACTAGTGGGCAATAATTTGTTGCCAGAAGGCGGCAGTCAGGGCTACTTCTCCCTTGGCTACGAGATGGCCGGTGGCTCGGTAGGTCACAATATCGAAAAGTGCAAGTCCACCCCCGGCAAGGAGACAGAGGCAGAGCAGGTCACTTTCTATGTCCCTGTCGATCAGCGGTCCGATGCGCAGCCCCGACACGGAGCCTTTGTGGTTGAGGCGCAGGAGGGCAAGCTCAAGTGGTATGTCCAGGTCGTCCAGACCAATAAGCTCGAGGTCGAGTTCAAGATCTTTGGCGACCGAGAGATGACTCGTGAGATCAACTTCCTCACTGTACACGAGGAGGGGTACGACTACGATCAATCCATCACTGTCGACGGTGTCACCCATACACCTGTGGACCAGGGAGCCTACCGCACCTTCTACCTCTATACCATGCCTTACATGAAGCCCGATTGGTGGGGTGGCACCACCAGTAGCCCAGCAGTGATCTACAACCTCTCTGCCAAAAATGAAGGAGGTGAGGAGTTTTATTTCTGGAACTACGACAGGTACCCCGAAGGTCCGGAAGAGTGGCAGAAGAAAAATCCCGGTCAGTCGTTCAAGAACTGCTTCAAACCATTCAGTCAATTCTCGACCTCCGGCAACGGCAAGCCCGACTACATCAAGTACCTCGAAAAAGACAACCTCTGGGTCGTAACCATCGCCAATACCAAGATGGACAACCCCAAGGAGCCCTTCGAGTTGCGTCGCAATAAGTACAACTTCACCCTGAGCGTACACGACCCGGTCACCCCAAATGACCCCTCCAAGACCGTCAGCATCACCCGGGGTGTCAACCTCCTACAGCAGGAGCACAACATCGTCCTCTACACCGATCCTGCGCTCACCAAGCGTATCTCCTACGACGTCAAGCATCCCGAGCTCTTCCTCATGAACGGCAAGGAAAAGACGCTCTACGTCAAGTCCAACATTGAGGGCTACGTCAAGCTACTCCGACAGGGGCAAAACGACCGCGAGAGAGGAGGTGCCCCACAGAACCCCGAGCTGATCCCGATCGAGAAAGTGAGCGGGACCACCGCCGGCTACAGCGACATGACTATATCACGGGACGAACTCAAGAGCCACATCGACACCGAGCAGGATGTCTTTTTCTTCAAGGCCAATCTCGGCTCCGGCAGCTCGCGCAACTACTACTCCTTCACCACCCGCAACGACATCGACGCCACCAAGAAGCTGATATGGGGCTACGGCGATTGGCTCGTCGATACCACCGACCCATTCTTCAAGTACAAGTTTCGGGAGGATGGAGTGCCGGGTGACCGCTTCCGTACCGAGTTCCTTTGCGTTACTGTACAGCCGGAGGCCAATAGCTACGTCATCGAGCTGGACAACTTTGGGGTCTTCATCCCCCTCTCGCGCATCAATACCGTCGCCGACACCTTCTACAAAAACTGGGCGGAACCCGTTAAGTTCAGTGAGTACACCCAAGGCTCTGACACCTGGGCTCAAGTCTACAAAAGCGTACCCACCGGTAAAACCAGCTGGGGCGAGTTTATGCAAGAGCAGAACCAAGGGCTCCACCACCTCGACGACGACGATGAGGTCACTGCCGAGTTCATCTGGACCGACTATAAGCCCTACGAGCGCCGGTGCAGCGAGACCATCTACGACCCCAAGTCATCCCACAATTCACAAGGCCCCATCGCCGCCATGGCCATCATCCGTGTACACGGTGACCGCTACCTCTACATCATGCCCGGAAAGGACAAGCCCGAAAACGTCGCCAATACCCTCGTCGCTGTCCGCTCCGGCAAGCACGACAAGATACCCACGGGCATCACCGTAGTGGATACCGGCAGTGAGTTCCCCGAGAATAGCTACACCATGGGAAATGTCTCCAAGGCCATCCTCTGGTCCTGGCACATCATGACGGTCCGCAAGGGTGCCCGGACTGACTATATGTCGATCCTTGACCTTGGCAATCTGACAAACTCAGGTGTCTCATACTACCATCCCGGCTACATGAAGCAAGAGCTGGGTGCACTCAAGCGACCGAACCCGAGCTCAGGCTACAGAGGCCCTTTGATTTGGCAACCCAGTGTCTACAGAGTCTTGGGCATGACCTACCAGTGGGGGCGCAAAGATCCCTTCCCCAAGGAGGACTACAATCGGATGGAAGGCTATGCCAACCTCGTTGCACCCCACCTCAAGCGGGCGGATGGGCGTCCCTTCCGCACCCAGTGGCTCACCGGCTACCGCATGACCTACAAGCAATCGATCGAAAACCCCACAGTTGCTGTCCGTGAGGGTAATTCCGATATTGCCCACTGGCTCGTTGAGGCCGGTCAGGACAAGCTGGTCGGATCCAACGTCACACAGCAACACTATCAGATTTCGGGCCTCTGGGGCGGAAGTCTGCTGGGGTCAACACAGCAACGCGAAATATCTGCCTACCATAGCAAAAAGACCCCATTTGACCCTTGTCCCTATGGATTCAAGATCCCCGCTGTCGGGGTGGAAACCGGTATGCCTTTTGTTTTTTCGGGATATCGGACCGCCTTCGATGCAATTAAGGCAATGGGGGTCAATTGTGCTGTTCCCATAAATAACATAAGCGTAACAGAGAGCTGGAATGGTCCGGAGAGCCAAAATGGATATTATGAAAGTGGTGCCCTTTTCCCAAACCAAGTTGCCCACTTCCACACCACTGACCCTGTATATGGTGGAAATGGTCGGTCGGGAGCTTGGGAGCTGAAAGTACCTACTCCTTATTTCTCAGGGGCTCCTCAATTAATTGCCGACGTAGCAAGTAAGGCCTGTGTTCTACCAATCATACCGGTACCCAACGAAAAGGAAATGAACTACAAGGACTTCTTTATCCCGCGTGCCCGATCAGGAGGTCTCACTATCCGAAACTGATCCACACGCCGATAGCCATCCTCTATTACGACCCCGACGGAACCGACACACCGGCCCCGTCGGGGTCGCCTTTTCCCATCCCCTCCCCCCCCCACCTCACGACCCCGCTAGGGGTCGCAAAACAGATCGGCAAATAGGACTAAAAAAACTCCTTTTGGGAGCG
>NZ_JBWPWU010000010.1:0-27655 GCF_056590775.1 Porphyromonas sp. C0026D3 | reverse complement strand
GTGATCGTCTTTTCCCGGGGGTCATCGTCGGGGCCTTTGCCCCTCCTCGACCACCCGGCTATGAAGGAGCGACCCCTAGCGGGGTCGGCAGGCCCATCTTTCTCGACCCTTGCTTTTTCGTTTTGGAAGTATCTTTTGATTGAGTTCACCAATGGGTCAATAATTTTGGTCACTAAACGGTCGGCAATATTGGGCCGGAGAGGTTTGGTCGGCAGCACCCCGCCAGGGGTGCCTCTTTCATAGCCTGGGTGTCGAGGGGCGAAGCCCCGAAGACCCCGGGTCCACAAGCCCAGCACTCCTCTCCCGACCCCGCCAGGGGTCGCAAAGCAGGTCGGCCGGTTTGGGTCGGTAGATTGGGTTGTAAGACAGATCGGGGACATGGGGCCACCAAACGGGTGATCGCTCCATCGTCGACACTATTATATATACGGGACGAGGGTGTGTCCGGTCGGACACACCCTCGTCTTGTCTTGCCGATCCACAGGGGATCGTTTGTCCCAAAGTGGGGGCTTACTTACCCTCTTCTTTGTAGTCCGGGCGGATATCCACACGACGTGCGTCGGGGTAAATATCCGTGGTGATCTTCATGCTATCGATACCGGAGGGTATGACTTTCAGCAGGCTCCGGCTGACTCCCTTGCTTTCGAGGTAGTCGGCGCATGCTTTTACGCGGCGGCCGGATAGCTTGTTGTTGTACTTCATGTTTCCTTCGGGCGAAGCATATCCCCTGAGGGTGATCCCCATGTTGTTGATCTTGATCCATGCGGCAGCGTTGTCCAGTACTTTTTTGGCATCCGGAGTCAGCTTGGAGCTGTCGAATGCGAAAAATACTTGGCTGAGGAAGTGCTCCATGGATGCGGCCTTGGCACCTGGTGCCAGGGCGACATGGGTGTCGGCGGCCTTGGGGTCTATGAGGGCATTGGTCGTTGCGGGAGTCAGTGTGGCCATCGGCGTGGTGGCTCCCTGTTTGCCTAGGAGACTGAGGATGGTGTTGGGATCCAATTCTCCCTTGCCCAGTAGTAGCAGTATGAGGTTTTCCAGCCTGCTTATCCGTCTCTCGTACTCATCGGCATAGGAGCGTCTGAGGGCCTCTTCGAGGAGACGCTTCTTGAGCGTCTCGATCTTGAAGTCGTTGAGGACCTTGGCTTTGTTGATCTGCTCTTGTGCCGGTGCACGACTGGCGACGATCAGCTTGGCGATGATCTCCTCGGCCTCCTCCTGTGTGATTGGGAGGAGTGCGTTGTCGGGGAGTTTGTCGTAGTTTTCGATGCCTACGATGTCACCAAGGTTGAGTCGGGCCGGGCTTCTCTCCTCTACCACTACCACGCTGTCGGGGGTGGGCATCACCACGCGCTCCACCCGTTTTTGGGCTGAGGCGCTCATGGCAATGGCACCTAGGCCGAGCGTCAAGAGTAGTGTTTTTGTTTTCATAAACATTGGTTGTGAGAGGGGTTGTCTTTAGAATACAAAGCGGTACCCAATCGCTATCTGGTTGTTGCGGAAGAGGGTACGTGCAGAGTAGTCTGCAAAAAGCTCACCCATGCCATCCTGCAGTCTGTAGCTGGTACCGAGGATGATGTTGGATCCGAGGCTACCGCCACGGCCGTTGTTGAAGAACCCTAGCCCAAGTCCTGCATAGGGAGCAAAGGCGGTGTTTTTCAGCGGAAGGTTGTAGATCACGTTGCCGCTGACTGCGTAGCCGGTCTTATTGCCACCAAATCCTGCCATCAGCTCGGGCACGAAGTCAAAGTTGGTGTCGCTGATCTGCATGTAGCCACGTACTCCTAGCATCCACTGTGTGCCTTCGCCGAAGTTGATACCGGTGAGTGCGGCGATGCGGTTGAGCTTGAGGTAGCTGTTTTGGCCACCGGCCTTGGCGGGTGTGCCATAGACGGCTTGTGCATCGGATGTATTGGCCGGAGCTACTGCGGGGCGGATGGGAGCGGCAGGCTGTGTGTAGCCGGTACCAGGGGCAACAATAGTAGTGCCGGTGGTGTGGCCTGCTTGGTTCTCGAGGCGGTTGATGCGTGCGCGGAGGTCAGCGATCACTTGTGCATCTGTGGCGTTGGCGGCTACAGCGCACTTGCCTTCGCGTGCGTTTTGGGTGTTGAGTGCGGTGAGGACGATGTCCATCTCATCTTGTGTGAAGAGGGATGCACGTGCCGACTCCTCGCTGCGGATCTTCTTCATGATGCGATCCACCATATCCTCAAACTCCTGCTTGGTCATCATGTTCTTGGCGTTGACATAGACGTCGCGTCCAAACATGTCTCGACGAGCACGGATGATGCGCTCTTCCTCGCGTGTTGTGCTCTGGTCGGCACGTACGTCGTTGATGCGATCGTTGTCCATTCCCTCGAGTGCGTCACTGAGCTCGTAGGCGGGGCGACCAAGGTTGATGCGCAGTCCGGTGGTGTAGCTGATGCTGTTGACGATATCGCTGGGCTTGTTGATGTTTTTCACATCGACACCATTGAGGCGGTCGGTCATGAGCATGCTGTTGACTGTACCGTAGAGGGCAAACCAGCGAGACATCGGGATCTCCAGTCCGGCACCGATCTGTGCGTAGAGGTTGTGGGTGTCGAAGCGTTGCTCGGCTTGTCCGGTATTGGCGGCGAGGATCAGGTTTTTGTCATCCAGGTAGCCGGCACCAATCTGTAGGTAGGGCACGATACCACGAGGTACATTGAGGCGAGCGACGAGGTCAGCTCCGTACATGCGGTAGTCTTTGTTGAAGTCTAGGCTCAGCTTGTTGGGCTCCTTGGTTGCCTGATAGTAGTAGGCGCGGACACCTACGAGGCTGGAGAAGTCCATGCCGACTGCACCTCCGATGAACCACTGGTCTTTCAGAGGCAGCTTGTCGCTAAAGTTGACATACTTCAGACCCGGCTCGAGGACAAACTTTGCGCCACGGAAGCCATCGCTGTAGAGGCTTCTGTAGTGGCGTGCATCGCGGCTGTTGGCGATGGAGTTGCCACCGAGGTAAAAGTCGAGTGATGCCACGGCTTGCCAGTTGCCCCACTTTTTGTTGGAGTTGGCTGTGCTGGGGGTGAGGAATGAGTTGTTCGCATCCATATTGAACCGAACATTGCGTCCCTCCACTGCAAGTGCGATGCGGTCGGAGAGGTTGGCCTTCATACCGAGTCCGGCAGTCCAGTAGAGTTGTTTTTCTTTTGACTTGGCGTCTTGGATTGCTCCGTCGGCAGTCTTGGCGTCGAAGGGGTTGTAGTCCATTACTTGCACGCCTGCACCGGCTGTGATGTAGGGCGCAAAGGTGTAGCCGTTGAGGAGGTTGACCTTCAGCTCACCACCTACGCGGGTGACGTCGATACTCATGCCATCGAGCTTTTGGAGTGCCTGCTCATTGAGGATGTTCCAGCTCTTGCCCTGGAGGGCATGCTTGAGGTTGAGGGACTTCTCGGCGTTGGCGCGAACTTCAAAGAATGGGCCAAAGCCAAATCCTACACGAGCTCCGTAGAAGGGGGAGTTCTTTAGGTTGATATTTTCATTCCACCAGTTGTAGGAAAAATAAGGTGATACGGTCACACTGACATCCTGCACTTGAGCCTTTGCGCTGTTGAAGGCAAAGGTTGCAAGCAGACAGGCAGTGATGAACATCTGTTTTCTATTCATAAACATCTTGTTGTAAAATTAAAAAATGTTGAGATCTTCATTCCCTATATTTGCAAAGGTACATAAATTATACGCCACTTGTTCGGAAACAGTGTGTCTCTTTTGCAAAATCGGTGGAGTGAAGCACGGGTTGTACCTCTCGTAAGAATTTGGTAGTCAGTTATTCACCCCTTTTATGGCCCATTGGTTTGGCACCGACAAAAAAAGGACCTCTGTGTGAGGTCCTTTTGGGGGACACCGGTGGCAAAGAATGCTCGCCCCGATGGGAGGAGAGGCCAATGCTGCCGGTGTTGATTGAGCTAGGTGGGGTCAGTAGCCTATCGTAAAGTCATTGGGCTTCTCGTTGTTCTTTACCATCTTGAAGCCGGTGGGTCGCTCCTGACTTTTGTCCATCGTGTATTCCAAGTGGAAGGTGGCAGTGTCCACTCCGGAGCTCTTGTGTACCTTTCGGACAATTTCGGAGGGGAGGTTTTGGGGTTGCAGGACGTTGAACGGTAGGTGGTTCATCAAGGTCAGTAGGTAGCCATGCCCGTCGTTTGCTGTCAGCTCAATGAAAGAGATATTGGTGTGGTTGATGAGTTTGCTGTACTTCATATCCAAGGTCATTAGGACTTTCAGTGGCTGCCCCACCTGCCCTTCCTCTACTTTGATTGCGGTGATGTTTTCTTCAGTCCAGGTGATGGTGATGCGGTTGAGGTCGATATGGTATACCTCGTAGTCTTTGGCCCGTCCGTCGGAACCCTTTCTGCTGTAGGTGTCCTTTATGTCAAAGCTGATGATGCGACCCTTTTTGTCGGTCTTTAGGCTGCTCGGGTCATAGATCCACTCTTCCTTTTTCCCATCTTTGTAGTGGCGTTTTTCGGAGATGAAGACAAAGTCGTTGGCAATGACGCCCTCAAAGAAGTTTTGCGTGTCGAGCTTGCCGGGTGCTTCGTAGTTTTTGATGGTCACTACTTTGTCGCTGTAGCTGAAGGTCTTCTCTGTGGGTGGGTCTCCCGGGGTGTCGGAGGAGAGCTTTATGCTCGTGATGCGCTTGTCGGTATCGTAGGTGTATGTGGTGGTGATGAAGATGCCTTGGTAGGGACTTGTGCCGATGGATCGGACCAAAAACTTGGGTGCGGGCTTCTCTTTTTCGGGATTGGGGGTGGGTTTCTTTTTCTCTGGATTGGGTGCCGGTTGTTCTTTTTTCTCCGGTAGTTTTGGAGTGCGTGAGTGATCTCTACCGTTGCAGGCAAATAGGCCCATGCTGAGGAGCAAGAGACTTGTGGCAATGATCTGTACTTTGGCGTAAGGTCTTGTCGTTGTCATAAAAACGTTTGTGGGTAAATGTTCAAAAAAGCACTCGTCTCTCCTGCTTTTTCAAAAAATGCCCCCAAAGGTATAAAAAAGGAAGAAATCTCCCGGCTATGATTTTCAGAAAAAATCCTAACGAGGGTGGGGTGGACTAGAAGGATTGCATCTGGATGAGTCGGGCATAGCGTCCGTTGTGCGTGATCAGCTCTTGGTGTGTGCCGATCTCGGCGATCTCTCCTTGGTGGAGGAGGACGATGGTGTCGGCTCCGATGATGGTGGAGAGTCGGTGGGCTATGATGATGGTGGTGCGTCCCTGCATGAGTCGGTCGAGTGCCTGCTGTACCAGTTTTTCGGACGCTGTGTCGAGTGCGGATGTAGCTTCGTCGAGTATGAGGATCTCGGGGTCTTTGAGGATGGCTCGCGCTATGCTGAGTCTCTGTCGTTGTCCTCCGGAGAGTCGTCCTCCTCGGTCACCGATATTGGTGTCGTAGCCTTGTGGCAACTCCATGATGAAGTCGTGTGCGTTGGCAATCTTTGCGGCTCGGACGATCTCGTCGTGAGTGGCTTGTGGGTTGCCAAAGGCAATGTTTTGGGCCACGGTGTCGTTGAAGAGGATGGCCTCTTGGTTGACGTTGCCCATGAGTCCTCGTAGGTCTGCCTTTCGGAGGTCTCGTATGTCGGTGCCGTCCAAGGTGATGGAGCCCTCCTGTATGTCGTAAAATCGTGGGATCAGGTCGACGAGTGTGCTTTTGCCGGATCCGCTCTCGCCAACGATGGCGATGGTCTTACCTTTGGGTATGGTGAGGTTGATGTCTCGGAGGACCCATTGGTCGGTGTACCTAAAGCTGACGTGATCCAGCGTGATGGCATGTCGGAAGATGAGAGGCTTGGGGTCTTGGGGGTCTGTGATCTTGTTTTGGGCTAGGAGTATTTTGTCTACTCTCTCGAGGGAGGCCAGTCCTCTCTGAATGGTGTAGGCACTGCGTGTGAGCTCTTTGGCGGGGTTGATGATGCTGTAAAAGATGACCAGGTAGTAGATGAATGCGCTGGCGTCCATGGCTTCTTTGTGTCCCAGGATGAGGGTGCCACCGTACCAGAGGACGATGGCGATGGCAGCTGTGCCCAGGAGTTCGCTCATGGGATGTGCGAGTTCTTGCCTCTTGGAGATGTGCCCGGAGATCCTACGGAAGCGGTCGTTGTGGGTCTCAAAGCGTTTTTTCATCATGGGCTCGGCGCGGAAAGCTTTGATGACCCGCAGCCCTCCGAGTGTCTCCTCGATCATGCTGATGAGGAGGCCCCACTGGTTTTGTCCCTCAAGTGAGGTGCGCTTGAGTTGCTTGCCCACCAGTCCCATGATGTATCCGGCTATGGGGAGCAGTATGAGGACAAAGATGGTGAGCTGTGGGCTGATGAGGATCATTGCCAGGAGGGAGATGAGGATCATGAGGGGGTTTTTGATGAGGAGGTCGAGTGAGCTGACGATGGAGCTCTCGACTTCGTTGACATCTCCCGTGATGCGTGCGATGATGTCTCCCTTGCGCTCATCGCTAAAGAAGGCAAGGTGTAGCTGTAGGACTTTGTCGTTGATGGCGTTGCGGATGTCGCGTACTATGCCTGTCCGGACCGGGATCATGCAGTAGAGTGCCAGGTACTGTACGGAGACTTTGAGTAGGGTGATGCCGACGAGGTAGCAACCTAGGATGATGAGGGTGTTGGAGGCTCCGTAGCTATCGATGAGGCGGGTGATGAAGTAGTTGAAGTTGTTTTGGATCACCTCCATCATGCCGGCGGTGCGGACTTCACTCCAGGGAATGAAGGCGTAGGTGGTGGTGTCGATGCTAAAGAGCACCCTGAGGATCGGGATGAGGAGAGAAAAGGCAAGGAGGTTGAGCAGTGGCGAGAGGATGTTGAAAAAGACATTGCCGACGACGTACCACTTGTAGGGAGGTACAAATCTCTTTAGTGTCTGGAAGAACTGCTTCATTGTCTTGTTTATTGAGGTTGAATGGGGGTCAGTTTGGCAAATTTTAGGATGAACTTGGCGTCTTTGCCCGAGTCGAAGATGATGTGGACTTTGATACCGGATATCCCGTCCTCAAAACCCTGTATCGTGCCATCTCCAAAGGAGGCATGGTTCACTCGGTCCCCTTTTTTGAGGTTGGTGCCGGTGGCGGTGTCTGTGATCGGCTGTGGGGCATCGATCGGATCGGCGGGAAGGCGTCTGAGCTTGCGACGCCCGATGGGGCGGACGGGTGCCGTGGGGGGCGGTAGTATGGTGGGGGTGGAGGAAGGCCGTACCGGTCCAAAAAGGCCCGAGAGGTCCTGGAGGTACTTTGGGGTCAGGTCTAGAAGAAATCGGCTGGGGCTACAGATCTCTTGCTGTCCGTGGAGGCGACGAGTGTCGGCGTAGCTGAGGGTGCAGTGCTCTTTTGCACGGGTGATGGCGACATAGAGTAGTCGTCGCTCCTCCTCGATATCCCGTGGGGTCCAACTTCTCTGGCTGGGTATGATCCCCTCCTCTATGCCGGTGCAGAAGACGTGGCGGTACTCCAATCCCTTGGAGGCGTGCATGGTCATGAGTGTGACGCGAGGTGTGCCATCCTCCTGTTTGTCGCGGTCGGTGTAGAGAGCCATCTCTCGGACAAAGTCATCGATGGAGGGGGTCTCACCGGTCTCCTCGACCTGGTTGTCGACGTAGTCGGCTACGGCACTGAGTAGCTCCTCCATATTGTCCAAGCGACTCTCGGACTCGAGGGATCCGTCTGCATATAGGGTGTCGATGCCTGTTTGCTTGACGACCAAGCGCACCAGTTCATCCGGTGGCAGTTGCTCTTTTTGTGCTGACAGGCTGTCGACCAAGGTGGTGAAGTCTTGGATCTTTTTTAGTGTGCCTCTATTGAGATCATCTGCGAGGAGGTCGGGTCGGAGAGCCACTTGCATGAGCGGAAGTCCGTGTCGCTCTGCCACAGCGACCAGTTTGTCGAATGTCGTCTGCCCTATACCACGAGCCGGGACATTGTAGACTCGGCGAAAGGCTTCGTCGTCTCGGTCGTTGATCATTAGGCGGAGGTAGGCGAGGATATCCTTGATCTCCTTCCGGTCGTAGAAGGAGGTGCCTCCGTAGACCCGATAGGCGATGCCGGCGTTTCTAAACTGCTCCTCGAGTACTCGGCTCTGGGCATTGGTGCGGTAGAGGATGGCGATCTCTTCCGGAGATACCCCTTTGTGTACCAAGCGACGCACCTGTAGAGCAACCATTTCGGCCTCCGCTGTCCCGGAAAAGGCCTTGATGAGGGTTGGCTTTTCGCCTGCCCCGGATACGGCTTCCACCTCCTTGGGGATCCGGTATTGGTTTTTCTCGATCAGGCCGTTGGCCAGTCCCACGATGTTGCCGGTGCTTCGGTAGTTTTTGGTGAGCTTGAAGAGCTGTGCTTGCGGGAAGTGCTTCTGGAAGTTGAGGATGTTGTCCAGTACAGCTCCACGAAACGAGTAGATGCTCTGAGCGTCATCGCCTACGACGGTGACCTCGGTGCTTGCTCCCTTGAGTCGCCGAATGATTCGGTCTTGGACGAGGTTGGTGTCTTGGTACTCATCGACGAGGATGTGGGTGAATTGGTTTTGCAACACTTGCATCACCTCTTGGTCATTTTTGAGCAGACGCAGAGTGTTGAGTAGGAGGTCGTCAAAGTCCATAGCGTTGGCACGCTTGCAGCGAGCCTCGTACTCGCTGTATATTGTCGGGAGCTTGTCCAGCTCTCCTGTGCTGATTTCGCTTGGCGACAGTCCGTCGTTTTTGGCGGACGAGATGATACTTTGTACCGTTGTCGGTTTGTAGCGCTTGTCGTCCAAGCCCATCTCACGGATGATGACCTTCACGAGGGTGCGTGAGTCGGTGGCATCGTAGATCGTGTAGTCGGAGGTGTAGCCAAGTCGGTGCCCAAACTGTCTCAGCCATCTTGCAAAAACCGAGTGAAAGGTCCCCATGCGGAGGATCTTGGCCAGCTCGCTACCTACCAGTGTGCCGACTCTCTGGCGCATCTCTTCGGCTGCTTTGTTGGTAAACGTGAGTGCCAGGATATTGCTTGGGTTCACACCTTGGCTGAGGAGGTAGGCGACCTTGGTGGTGAGCACACGGGTCTTGCCGGAGCCGGCTCCGGCAAGGATCAGGCTGTCGCACCCTTGGTGGAGGACGGCTTGTCGTTGCTCATCGTTGAGGGCTTGGAGGAGTTGCTCTATGGAGGTCATCGATCTAGTTCCGGCTTGAGGTATTTGGCGGTATAGCCTACATTAGTTTGGGCCATTTCTTCGGGGGTTCCTTCGAATATAATGTGTCCACCTCCACTGCCACCGTCCGGGCCGATATCGATCAAGTGGTCGGCCACCTTGATGACATCCAGGTTGTGCTCTATGACCACGACCGTATTGCCTCGGTCGACCAGCTCGTTGAGGATGGAGAGGAGCATCTTGATATCGGCGAAGTGGAGGCCCGTTGTCGGTTCGTCGAGGAAGTAGATGGTCCTGCCGGTGTCCTTCTTGGCTAGTTCGGAGGCCAGCTTTATCCTTTGGCACTCGCCACCCGACAGGGTGCTTGAGGGCTGTCCCAGCTTGATGTATCCGAGCCCCACGTCTTGGATCACCTTGATCTTTCGGAGGATGTTGGGGTTGTTTTCAAAAAACTCCACCGCCATGTTGACCGTCATATCCAGTACATCGGCTATTGACTTGCCTCGGTAGCGTACCTCCAGAGTCTCTCGGTTGTACCGCTTGCCTCGGCAGGTCTCGCAGGGGACATATACATCGGGGAGGAAGTGCATCTCCAGGCGTTTGTAGCCGTTGCCCTTGCAGGTTTCGCAGCGTCCGCCTTTGACATTAAACGAAAAACGCCCCGGCTTGTACCCCCGTATTTTGCTCTCCGGCATCTCCACAAATAGGTTGCGGATGTCGGTAAATACGCCCGTGTAGGTGGCCGGGTTGCTGCGCGGCATGCGTCCTATGGGCGACTGGTCCACTTGGACCACTTTGTCGATATGCTCGAGCCCCTCCAGGCGTTCGTAGGGCAGTGGCTCTTGTAGGGATCGGTAGAGGCTTTTGCTGAGGGCTGGGTAGAGGGTGTCGTTGATGTAGGTGGACTTTCCGCTACCGCTTACCCCTGTGATGCAGGTGAGGGTGCCGAGTGGTATGGAGAGGGGCTCTCCGTGGAGGTTGTTGCCGGTGGCTCCGATGAGTCGGAGTGTCTCCCCCGAGCCTTTTCGTCGACACTCGGGTACCGGTATTTTTTCTTCATTCCTTAGGTATTTGGCTGTCAGCGTATCGCTTTGGAGCATCTCCTCAGGAGTGCCGCTAAAGATCACTCGCCCGCCGTCTCGTCCGGCACCCGGTCCGAGGTCCACGATATAGTCGGCCTGCTCCATCATCTCTCGGTCGTGCTCGACGATCAGGAGGGAGTTGCCGGCATCTCGCAGTTGCTTCATCGCTTGTATCAGGCGGTCGTTGTCTCTTTGGTGCAGGCCGATACTTGGCTCGTCCAGGATGTATAGGGCATTGACGAGCCGGCTCCCCAGTTGTGTGGCCAGTCGTATTCGTTGCATCTCTCCGCCCGAGAGACTCCCGGTGGTTCTGTCCAGGGTGAGGTAGTCCAGCCCCACCTCCAGCAAAAATCGGAGTCTGTCGTTGATCTCTTTGCAGATCTCGTGGGCTACGATTTGGCGTTTGGGATCCACCAGGGAGGGGGCTTGCTCGATCCACTCGAGGAGCCGGGGCAGTGTCAGTCGACTGACGTCGGCAATATCCTTCCCTCCGATCCTAAAGGCCAGAGCCTCCTCCTTTAGTCGTTTGCCATGACAGTGCGGGCAGATCGTGTAGGTGCTAAATTGTTCAGCCCACCGCCTGGCCTTTACCGAGTCATCGTCCTCAGATAGCTTGTTGAGGTAGTTGCTCAGTCCATCGTACGGCAGTAGACGCACCCACTCATCTCCGGCACTCAGTCGTATCTTCAGTGGATAGTCGGCACCACCGAGGAGGTCATCCATCAGCTCTTCCGGGTACTCGCTTATGGGCTGGTCAATGGTGTAGCCGTGGTGCTCGGTGATCGCCATCAGTTGGTAAAAGATCATCCCTTTCTTGAACGCACCCAGGGGTGCCAAGGCCCCCTCTCGGATGCTCAGTGAGTCATCCGGTATGATGCGACTCATGTCCGGCGTCGGTACCATACCCAGCCCCTTGCACTTGGGGCAGGAGCCCTTGGGGGAGTTGAACGAAAAAGTGTGCGGTGCCGGCTCTTCAAAGCTCATCCCCGTCTCCTCGTCCATCAAGCTTTTGCTAAAGTACCTGGCCTCCTTGGCATCCGGATCCCATATCAGGATCAGGTCCTTGCCCATCTTGAGTGCGGTCCTCAGGGTCTCTCGTATCCGCTGGTCATCCTCGGGGCGCACGCGGAGCTTGTCGATCACGACCTCCACTCGGTGGGTGCGGTATCTGGAGAGAGCCATGCCGGGGGTGAGGGGGAGGAGGTCGCCGTCGACACGTACTTGAGTGTACCCTTTTCGGCGGAGGTTCTCGAGGAGCTCGCGGTAGTGTCCTTTGCGGTCTCGGACCACCGGAGCCAGTACATAGATGCGTCGCCCCATGTAGGCTTTGACGATCGTATCGAGTATCTGCTCCTTTGTGTAGCGGACCATAGCCTTGCCGGAGGAGGGAGAGTAGGCGGTGGCTGTACGGGCATAGAGCAGGCGCAAAAAGTCGTACACCTCTGTCGTGGTGCCGACGGTACTGCGGGGGTTGCCCGAGGTGGTCTTTTGCTCGATGGAGATGACCGGAGAGAGGCCGGTGATCTGGTCCACATCCGGTCGTTCGATCCCGCCCAAAAAACCACGTGCGTAGCTGGAGAAAGTCTCAATGTACCGCCGATTGCCCTCAGCGTAAATGGTGTCAAAGGCAAGCGAGGACTTCCCGCTGCCACTCAGTCCGGTCACGACACACAGGGTGTTTCGTGGTATGGATAGGCTGATATTCTTGAGGTTGTGCTCACGCGCACCCTCTACACGGATCTCGCCACCTTGCTCTAGCTTGTTTGCGCTCATTGCTGTTTGCTCTCCCATTATCTCGCAAAGGTACCAAAAGAATGGGGAATGGATCGGGGAAAAACTTCCCGCCCCCGCCTCTCCTACGGCTGGTGCACACGGTATCGACCTCCGGTGTCCGACCGACCTTTGGTGGAGGACTGTCTCAGCAGGTCCTGAGCTGGGTCAGCAGTGGTGGCACTTCGTCCAGGTGCCCAACCTCGTAGATGGGGGCTCGGAGTGTCTGCAGGGTGGGGCGTGGCAGTTTGGCAGGGTTGTACCAGATTGCCGGTACTCCTGCGTTTTGGGCTCCGATGATGTCGGCATCCCAGCTGTCTCCGATCAGGATCACCTCCGAGGGTCGGGTATGGCTCACGGAGAAGGCGTAGGCAAAAAACTCCTTCTTGGGTTTGTTGGCCTGCGCATCTTCGCTCAGTACTGTGGCATCAATGTAGGGTAGGATGCCGGCACTCTCCATCTTGCGCGTCTGGACCTCTCGGAATCCATTGGAGACGATCACGATCCGGTAGAGTGGCTTGAGTGCTTGGAGGAGCTGCAGGGCCCCGGGCATTAGCTTTTTTTTCTCCGACGAGCGTCTCAAAAACTCCTCGTTGATCTTGAGGATCTGCTCGTCGGTCAGCTTGCCGAGCCGAGGCTCCAGAGGTTCTCTGAACCTCCGGAGTGTCAGCTCCTGCTTGGTGATCGTCCCCTCTCGGTAGAGGGCCCAGAGTCGATCGTTGTGTGGGCGATAGACCTCGAAAAAGGAGTCAAAGCTCCCCGCCCGGTCAGCCCATTTGTGGTGCCGGTACACCTCCTCTAGGCTGTCACGGTTGTTGTCCTGGGTAGCCCAGAGTGTGTCGTCGAGGTCGATGAAGACCGTCCGAATCACTTCGGCTCCACCTCTATGACCAGGTACCGTCCTTTGCTCCAAAAAGCCTCCGGATCCAGGATTTTCAGTGTTTTGTTGCCTTCCTTGTCGGTGTCCATGCGGTACGAGCTCTTGGGGTGATCCGTCCGGAGTCGTGCACGTGGAGCAAATAGGGCGATGGAGGTGACGTTGCGGATGTCGATGGTGAGGAAGTAATCTTTGTTGAAGCCCTCCGGCAACACCTTTACGCTACTAAACAGTCCACCGCCTGCAAGGATCTTTTGGCTCTTCAGCTCCTCTTGGGTACCAAAGCAGTAGTGTGCAGTGTAGAGTGCGGCCTCTTGCTTGGCGAGACGCTGGTCTTGGAGCTGGATGGTGGTCTCGTGTGCCTTTTGGTTCTCCTCCAGGTCACCGATGAGGCTGTCTTGCTTGGCCACACGTGCTGTCAGTCCGCCGAGCTGAGCTTGGAGGGCTTGGATGGTGTCCTCTTTCTCCTTGAGTTGAGCTTGGAGGGTGTTGAGCTTTTTGGTGAGTGACTTGATGTTGATATTGCGCTCTCTCAGTAGCTTTTCTTGCGCACTGATCTTGTCTCTGTTTTCTTGCAGCGACTTGCCTAGGACCTCTATCTGACCGAGGATGCGGTCGCGCTCCGATGCCGAAAGCTCACCTGTGGTGGCACCGACCTCCACCATTCGCTCGGCTTGTGTGAGCTCGTAGAGGTTGCTCTCCACATCGTTGATGAGGTTGAGGGCTTCGTTGAGGTTTTGTTCGTTTTGTGCTTTTTCTTGCAGGAGTTGCTCGTACTTGTTGCGGAGCTCTTGTTTGCTTTCGCCTCCATCACACCCTGCTGTGCCGAGTAGTAGGAGTGAAGTGGCCGTAATGGTGAGTAGTGTACCTATTTTTCTCATGATTTTGCAGTCCTTTGTTTATTCAGGCTTGTATTTGTTTTTGTGACTTTTTTCGACCTTGGGGCTTGGGGCTATCAGGACGACCAGTTCGCCCAAGGGTTTGTTTTTCTCAAAGAAGGCTTTCAGCTCGCTTGCCGTGCCTCTGTGGTACTGCTCATGCAGTTTGGTGATCTCCCGTGCGACCACCACGGTGCGCGCTTGGTCATCGAGCAAGGTCTCCAGCTCCTCGAGGAGCTTGATCAGTCGGTTGGGAGATTCGTAGAGGATAGAGGTCATCTCTCGGTCGTTGAGTGCGAGGATGCGGGATTGGCGTCCTTTTTTGTTGGGCAAAAAGCCCTCAAAGCAAAAGCGCTCACACGGCAGTCCGGAGGCCACCAGAGCCGGCACAAACGCTGTGGGGCCGGGCAGGCAGGTGACCGCCACGCCGGCATCCAGGCACGCACGCACCAAGAGGTAGCCTGGGTCCGATATCCCGGGCGTGCCGGCATCGG
Organism: Porphyromonas sp. C0026D3; assembly: GCF_056590775.1. Classification (NCBI taxonomy): domain Bacteria; kingdom Pseudomonadati; phylum Bacteroidota; class Bacteroidia; order Bacteroidales; family Porphyromonadaceae; genus Porphyromonas; species Porphyromonas sp. C0026D3. Next base: position 13,404 of record NZ_JBWPWU010000010.1, on the reverse strand, counting down.
TGATCAGGCAGGCACTCAGCCCACCCGACAGTTGCTCCACCAGTCCGTCGACCACTCGGTGCTCGTTGTGCATGTGGTAGCAGGTGAGCGGGGTACGGATCTCGTAGGCTTGGAGGAGTTTTTGGGAGGTGCGGGTGTCCTCTGCTAGGATCAGGTCGGCCTCTGCGAGTGCTCTCAGAGACCGTCCGGTGATATCCTCCAGGTTGCCGATGGGGGTGGGTACTATGGTCAGCAGACCGGGCATGGGGGGATTAGCAGACCTCGGTCAGGTGGTTTTCGACAAAGGCGACAAAGCCCTTGACATTTTCGTTGTCCCGGTCCATCCGGAGGGTATCGTACAGGTAGCTGTAGAGTTGTCGCTTGCTACTCATCTTTTCCAGCTCCTCCAGGGCTATGCGTAGAAGGCCTTGATTGCCTGCAAAAAGCTCATTGGCGTAAAAAAAAGATTCCGCCAGTGAGAGTTGGCCGACGACGGACACCTTTATGGGGTGCTCCTCCGGTGTCTGCTCGCTTTTCTGCTCCTTCACGGGAGTGACTGTGGCATCATGTATTGCGGTAAAGTCGTCCAGACCGAGAGCATCGTCCGTCAGATCGAGTGTCGGTTTGTCGGACAGATCGGAGTGGGTGTCGATACCGAGATCGGCCGAGCGACCATCAGGGGTACTCGAGGTGCTCTTTTGCTCCAGCTTCTCGATCAGGATACGGAGTTCCTCCACGTCATGGCGTAGCTGAGTCAGGCCGGTATTCAGCGAGGCATAGCTTGCTTTTAGGCTTTCGATGAGTTGTTCCGATTGACTATAGTTTTCGTCCATATAGTAATGTGTGCGAGGTGTTATTGGGTTGCCACGTTGTCGCAAAGTATGGTACAAAATTACCTCTTTGTGCGGACTATCCCAAAAAAGTGGGTGTGTCGGGGTGCCTTCTATCCGTCTAAGCGATTGCTTCTGTCCGTGAAACCTTTTGCTTCTATCCGTGAAAAGTTTCGCTTCTATCCGTGAAACTCAACGTCCTGTATAAGTACCTGATTATCAATATTCCCAAAAAGGTGTTTCTTAGTCCCATTTGCCGACCTGCTTTGCGACCCCTGTCGGGGTCGTGAGGTGGTGGGGGAGACCGTCTTTTCCGGGGGTCATCGTCGGGGCTTTCGCCCCTCCTCGACCACCCGGCTATGAAAGCACGACCCCTGCGGGGTCGGCAGACCCTTTTTCCGCCCGCCTCCTCTTGTTTTTTTTTTGTTTTGGGATTCACCGTTTGTATCGTTTGATTGAGTTCACCAATGGGACAATAGTTTGGGACCCCAAACGGGCTACATAATTTGGGTCGGTAGATTGGGTCGCAAAACAGATCAGCAGAGTTTGGTCGGTGGCACCCTACCAGGGATGCCCTTTTCATAGCCCGAGTGTCGAGGGATGTAGCCCCGAAGACCCCGGGTTCAAAAGCCCCCAAAATAAAAAATGACCCCGCCAGGGGTCGCAAAGCAGGTCGACCGGTTGATGACCCTTGGGCGGGTCGTGAGATCACCGATTCTATTGGTGGATCCGATGGGGAAGCCATGGACCTATAGATAACGACACCCCCATGCTTTTCCCTGTCTGTAATGAGGTGAGGGAGGGTTGCATGGGGGTGCTTTTTCGTGATCGAGACTTCCGGTGTGGTCTCAGGTGGAAAGGGTCAGTAGCTTCTCGTAAAGTCCTCGGGGATGATAATGACGTAGTCGCTGATGCCGATGTAGGCTTCGTCGAGGTGGTCGGTATCCTCTTGTCTGGCTGTGGCGATGGTGCCGACTTTCAGGGTCGGGTCGGATAGGCGGAGGTAGTGTGTGATCCCCTTGTCGCTGATGGAGTGGTAGCTGCCATTGAGGTGGAGGAGTGGGATGCCGGGGCGTTTGTTTTGGATGATGAAGTGGGCCATGGTGGCATCTTTCAGGCTCTGTGCGGCCTGGAGTCGCTCCACGCGCTCGGGGTCGCTCTGCTGTCCTCCCATGCCGAGCATGGCACCAAAAAAGCCTGCTTCACCGGGTTCGGGTTCAAAGGTCAGGGGGGCCATGTAGCTGAGTGCCAGTGGTGTGGCTTTTTCTCTAAGGAGTGAAAGTCCTTTTTTGTTGACCACATCGGCGTAGCGACGTGGTACGTTGGTGGCGATGAGGGGGATCTTTTGCTCCCGAGCATAGTCGACGACGGGCATGTAGTCGGTGCTGTAGTTGGGCCACGGTCTCGACTCGCTGAGAAAACGCTCTTCGCTGATCAGCCCCGAGAAGTACTCGTCGATCACCGGCTGTGTGTCTGTCTCAAACATCTCCATACCCAGGGTGAGGGCACCATGCTTTTGGTAGAGGGATCGGAGGACGCATAGCTCCAGCCAGTGGGCTACGGGGCAGTTGTGCTGCTCTCCAAAAAAGATCACGTCCCTGGTGGAGAGGTCGTTGATCATGTCGGTATAGGTGGTAGGTGTGCCGTCTGCCTTGTAGACCTTGTAGGGGGTTGGCTCTTGGGCGCATAGGGTGGTGAGGCCGAGGATTAGGGCCATCGTGGTGGCAAATAGGTGTCGTAGTGTGCTTGTGGTGCTCATTTTGGGCAATTGGTCTAGTAGATGATCCATTGGTGTTGTCTTGTGGGTGCGAGGTGTTGTCTCCAGTAGTCAATGACCTCTTGGGGCGTGATGCTCCGGAGGATTTCGTCGTAGTGCTCAAAGTCGGGTATGCTCTCACCCTTGTCCAGCAGGTCGGTGAGGATATCCATCCAGTCGGCCGGTGTGGGTGCGGCTAGTGCCATGGCTCTATTGGCGGACAAGCCCCTCTTGATCTCGTCAAGTCGCTGAGGAGTGAGGTCAAAGTCGTCCACCAGAGGCTCCACCAGGTGGCGTAGTCGCTCCAAGTGCTTGGTGAGGGTGTTGTTTTGCAAGTCGAGGACATAGCGTCCCTCGTGAGGTGTGAGGGCTGTATACTCGAGCGATAACGTGGGAGAGTAGACTAGCCGCTCGGCTGTCCGGAGGAGATCCAGCTGTTGGCCTCGGAGTGCTTCGCGGACGATCTTGAGCATCAGTCCGTTTCGGAGACTTGGCTCAAATGATCCCCAGCAAAGGTAGTGGGTGGTGCTATTGGTATCGCTTGGAGCTATGTGTGCTTTCTGTGCAGTGGGGAGCCGGTCTGGCATAGAGGTGTGTGTGCTTGCTGAAAAGTGTGCAAGGGTCCGGCCAAATGCTCGTAGGACGCTGTCGGGGCTAAGGGGGGTACAGATGATGGTGTAGCCTCGACCCAGTTTGCTGTAGAGTGATCGGTATACCCGGCCAGCCTCGAGTGATGTCGGCACCGATGTGGGCTTGGCTGTGGATACATGTCCCAGGATCGTGTCGGTGAGAGCGGTGACACGGTGTCCGGGGTCACGGGTGATCAGTGACGAGAGGAGAGACTCACGCTCCTGTGCGGTCGTGTCGGGGGTAAAGGCTGTGTCCGGAGCCGGGGTGTCGATCTTTTGGTAAAGATAGGCAAGCAACATCGGTAGTGCGTCTGCCTTTTCGGCAAAGGCATAGAAGCCATGACGGCTGGGACCAATCGTGCTCCCCACGGATAGTCCATGGCGGTAGAGGGTTTGCCAGTCATCGGACTCATCCACCACTGCGGCAATATCGGCGTAGCCGGGAGAGGGTAGGCAGTCGATGCCTCCCGGACTGGAGGAGATGATGCGGGTCTGTGCCTCGGGGTCGTTTAGGCTCTTGATGAAAAGCCGGTGTCCTCCGGGATAGTGGGCGATCGTGACACCCAGGCTGTCGCAGACGGTGGTGTCGATCGGGCGTATCTCCTCTAAACGGGGTCGTGGAAGTGACTGTGGAGCCTCACTCTCAGGGGTAGGGGTATCGGCTGAGACTTCCTCTAGTACCAAGTGTGGAAGAGAGAGGGAGAGGGTGCGGTCGTAGGCCAAAAAATCCTCCGCCACACGTACCCCTTTTTCGCCCCGACGGTAGAGGACAATGGGGGTGGACTGTGAGCTCAAAAACTGTCGTGCGATCCGATCCAGATGATCTGCCGTGGGCAGAGTGTCGTCGCCGGGGCGGTAATCACCCTCGATGAGCGAATCGATGACCTGGTCGGTGACTTGTGTGGGTGTAGGCAAGCCGGTGGTCGGTGATGGGGTGTCGGTCTCTTGACGGACAAAGGCGGTGAGGTAGTCTCGGTCTTGACCCAGACCGTGGTGCCGGACTTGGTCGAGTAGCCTAAGGGAGGTGTGGAGTCGGTCGGTGAGTTTTGTCTCATCTGTATCGGTGACCTCGATCTCCATCAGCCCTGTGCCGGCAAGGTAGTGCCAAGTGGAGAGGGTCCCACCGTCTACTTGACGGAGTAGGCGGTTGAGGAGCTTGGCAACCAGTCTTTCGGCCAGTCGCTGTGGGGAGTCCTTGGGTGTTGTGGCAAAGGGAGTAATGTACCGCAGCTTGTGTGTTCGGTAGAGGGTGTCCGTCTCGGTACGACAGATGGGGCTGTCGGGGTACTCGAGCCGGGGACGTGTGGGGGGGGCCTCAGGAGTGGTCTTGGGGTACTTGGCAAAGAGTGCCTTGAGCTTTTGCTCCACCACCTCTGCCGGGTAGGCCCCCGCTAGGATGATATGGGCGTACTTGGGTCGGTACCACCTGCGGTAGTAGTCCAGTAGATCGTCCTGCCGTATGCTCCGTACATCGGCCTCACTGCCCAGGGGGTTGCGTCGGGCGTGTACCCCGGAGCCGACAAAGAGGTCGTCGTGGGGGTCGTTTGGTACAAAGTGGCGCATCTCCTCCAGTATGATGGGGCGCTCTTGGTCGATAGCCTCGGGCTCTATGCTGATATTGCCCAGCCAGTCGCTGAGGATTAGTAGTGCGGTGTCGATCTGCTCCGGAGCAAAGGAGAGGAGGTAGATGGTGCGGTCGTAGCCGGTGAGGGCATTGAGATCGTAGCCAAAAGCTCCCCCGTGTCGCTCCACGAACTGCTGAATCGAACGGTCGGGAAAGTGCTTGGTCCCCCGAAAAGCCATATGCTCTATAAAGTGGGCCACTCCACTCTTGCCCCTCTCCTCGAGAGAACCAATGGGGAGGACAAGCCTGGCCTCGGACTTGCTCTTGCTCCAGCGAGGGTCGGAGGTAATGTGGTAGGTGAGTCCGCACGGCAATATGCCACGTCGTACAAACTCTTGCCCTCGTGACACCTGAGAGAGGGTCACGAGGGCTAGGAGTAGTGTGAGGAGTCTGTGGGACATCTTACTTCTTTTTGCAAGTGATGTCGACCACCGTGTAGGCTGCAGCATCAGATTGATCCATAACGGTCCGGAAGTGGATGGTCTGCTTGTCGTAGTCTATGGTCGCCTTTGGGGCAACATAGTGGGTGACATCGGCGTCAGCTTTCCAGCGATCCTTGTCGATCCGCGTATCAAGGAAGAGCTGGAAGGGGCTGACGTTGCCATTTTGGCACGCATCTCGAATTTCTTTGTCCGTCTTGCTTAACTTTACCAGTTCGTTCCAGATGGATAGGTCAAAGTGGAAAAGATTGTATATCCCATCCTCATATAGGATTAGGGCAGGATACGTATCTTCGAGCAGCTTGGTGATTTTGGGGTCAAAGGGGTTGGGACGGTATTCACCGGTGATTGCCTCCGCCGGAACGCCGGTGAAGAGCAGGTTCGTCTTGTCCTGTGGGTCTACCGTAATATTGATGAGGGAGAGGTTGAGCGTTATCGGCGTCTCTTTGGTCCAGTTGAGCCGTTTCATGATGAGCTTTGGTGAAGGTGGTGCATACTCGCTCCCTTCGTTCCAAAACTCCGTATCCAGGATGGTCTTCCAGAGGTAGAGGTCCTTGTAGTAGCTCTCCAGTCCCAGTGCGTTTTTGGTCATCTCCAATACCGGTCGCTCCTCAGTGGCGTGTCTGCTGATGACCAGTGTGGTGACCTGATCTTTGATCTCGGTGGTTCGGGGCTGTCCAAATCGTGCCTCCGGCGAACCACCTCCCGGCTCCGTGACAGTACCCTCGCAGACAAGATCACCGAGGAGTGGACGGAGGTTGATGCCCAGATTACTTTTCCAAGCAGCGAGCAAGGCCTTGTCTCGCTCGGATAGCTTGTAGATGTACTTGGGGGCTATGATGAGTGAAGCCGGACTCTTGAACTTATCTCCCTCTTTGAGGTTGGCTATAGAGAGGGTCACGGTCTCTGTCTCGGTCACGATTTCATTGGTCGTGATGGCAAACTTGGTCGAGACGGAGATTTGGCCGGCAGGCAGAGTGATGGTCTTGGGAGTGATGGTGTAGTGTTTGAGACCCTTGGTGTCGAGCTCCAGTACCTGATCAGTTTTGTGTTTTTTTGTGCTCTTTAGGATCAGTGTAAACTCGCCGTTGTCTTCGATCTCTACCTTGTAGCCGGTTGTTCCGTCGGGGAATTGGAGTAGATACTCCACCGATCCGGCGTATTCGGGTCTTTCTTTCGTACAGGCTCCGAGTATCAAGACTGCAGATAATAGCAGTATCCGGGACGTGTGTCTGATAAGTGTCTTCATGTGTGTAAATGGTTTACTGGTTATTATTATTCGTTCCCCATCCCTTGTTTTGCACAAGATGCTTGTTGGTTCGGTATTCGCTGGGCGGGATGGGCAGGGTCCGGCGGTAGTCATCCGGTGCGATGGTATCTGAGAGTCTCCCTCCGTAGAGTCTCCAGCGTCTGAGGGGTTGGTGGGTGCGCTTGATATCAAAGAAGTTGATGTTTTCACCCACAAACTCCCGCTGCTTTTCTTGCAGGATCACCTTGATCAGTGCTTCGCGATCCGAGGGCTGCTCAATGGGCGTGGCGTTGAGTCCGGTGAGGTACCTATTGATTTCGCTAACAGCGGTGCTTTCGGCTCCGGTGCGCGCCAGTGCTTCAGCTCGGATGAAGAGCAACTCTTGTGGGCGGATGATGTGGCACCGACGGATCTCTTTCCTTTGGATCCGTGCCTGGCAGTACTTACCGGGGAGTATCTCGTTCGGGTCTACATAGGTGGTATAGCTCTTTGCTCTGCTGTCCGGAGAGACACAAGCCAGTTCTTTTGTGATGGCGTACTTGATCTGGTCGGGTATCGGACTGCTGTCAAAGGCGTTGTTATAAAACGTGTTGGCCGTCTCTAGAGCAAAGATGGACTGCCGATCACCGGGCATCGCCCACGCCTCCACATCCAGTGCGGTGGAGAGGTCGGGTGCTTGGGGCAGGATGCGTAGCACAGACTCGTAATCGCCCATATAGAGAGCGAGCCGTGCCCGAATGGCTGTGACGGTCCGGTCGGAGCAAAAGGCGACACTTTTGCCATGAATAGGTGTGACCCCTTGGCTCTTCCGAAAGAGTTCGGCCGACTCATCAAGCAGTTTTTGGATCTCCTCCACGGTCGCGGTTTTTGAACTACGGGGCAGGCGCTCCATCTTGGTCTGGTTTTTGAGGATGATCCCCTCGGGTGAAGTGTGATCGTCATAGGGGGTGGCAAACAGACGGAGTAGGTCGAGGTAGCAGATAGCCTTGAGGCAACGCGCTTCGCCCATGACGTAGTCGAGTAGTGGCAGGTCGTCTGTGTCGGCGAGGACAGTCCGCAACTGCTGCTCCCGCTCCAAAAGGACATTGATGTCCATGACGCACTTGTAGTAGCTCTCCCACAACTCTCTTGCGTACAGCATGAGATCAAAGGCATGGTAGTTGTAGAGCCTGAGGAGGACCGGGTCATTATTGGCAAAACCGAGCGGGTAAAAGTCCTCCGCCAGGATAGAGAGTTGGAAGTGCTCGGTCGGGAGATCGCTATAGGCGGTACTCAGAGCTTCGTTGGCAGAGAGTACAGAGGCGATGGCTCCGGGATCCGTCTGTTCGTTCTCTATCGGCTGATTGAGGGAGCAACCGGCATACGCAAGAGTCAGAAGGATGATAAGGGATAAGTCTCTCAGTGTTTTCATGACGGTTCTGGCGATGGATCAGAAGTTAAGACTCAGGCTGGCACTGATGACCGGCTGAATACCCGTATCGTGCACTCCGGCCTCCGGGTTGGATCCTCGGTAAGGACTGAGTGTAAACAGGTTGGACGCCTGGATGCCGATGGAGGCATACTTCACGATGCCCCCCAGACTATTGTCTAGAAAATGGGGTGGAATGCGATAGTTCAGGCTCAGCATACTGAATCGCAAATAGTCGCTCCGTGCAATCATGCGGCTGTTGGGGTATAAGAAAAGGACGCCCGAGTTAAAGTTCGGGTCGGGGTAGAGCTTGTCATCGTCCCCTTCACGGAGCCACGTCTTGGCGAGCTGTCCGCGCAGAGCGTTCTTGTAGGCGCTGGCTTTGTCGCGAACGACGTTGCTCATGTAGGGCTTCACTCCGCCGAGTACATAGTACAGTTGGGCATCCACGCTCAGCCCGCCATAGCTTATGGACAGCCCCAGTGTCCCCTGGTAGGGAGGGGTGGTGTGCCCGAGGTCGACCAGGTCGCTGCGCTTGGGGTTTAGTGTGAACCGATGTTGCTTGCCCTCCGCATCTCTGTACATGGGATAGCCATCCAGAGGGTGGATCCCGACAGATTGAAAGCCGTAGAGGATGTCGTAGGGTTTGCCTACCTCGTAGTCCGGTACGACGCTTCCCTCCGAGCTGTACAGAACCGGACCGTCGTAGAGATCAAGTACTCGGTTTTGGTTGTACGCAATGGACGCACGTGTGGATAGCGAAAAGTCTCCTACCTGTACCCATGTATTGGCGATAGAGCACTCTATACCTCGGTTGAGGAGAATGCCCACGTTCTGCATCATAGTCCGAAACCCATTGGAGCTTGGCACCGAGACCATCAGGAGGGCATCCACTGTCTTGCGGTTGTAGAACTGCAGGTCCACCCGGTGGCGTGCGTCAAGGATCGCCACAGAGAGGCCGAGGTCGTAGTTTTGGACCTTTTCGGCTCGGAGGTTGAGGTTGTAGAGGTCGCTCAGGTAGAGGTTCCGGAAGTACTCCCCGTAGTAGCCCTCTTGGTTGTACCTAAAAATGGGGATTGTGAGTGATGCCGATACTCCGCCGAGGCTGGCGGTGTGCCCATAGCTGCTCTTCAGGCTCAGGTCGGAAAGGAGCCCGCCGTCCATGTCCAGCAGCGGCAGGAGATGTACGCCTGCACCGAGAGCCCAGGCGGTATTCCATCGCTTGGATTTGGGGAGCAGGTTGGTTGCATCACCCTTGACCGAGCCAAAAAGATCCACCTTGCCATCGTACGTATAGCCGACGGCCAACCCCAGCCCCATTTGGGCGATGCGCGTGACATAGCCCGAAAAATCGGGACGATACGCACCACGGATCGACTTATTCACACCCGCCAGCGACTCCAGCTGCCCGATCCCATGGCCGCGCACGGTCAGGGCATGCCCGTAGGTGTAGTAGTAGTCGGTGTTGGCACTCACGGTCAGGTCATGACGTTCGTCAAAGACTTGGTTGTAGGTCAGTCGGATATTGCTGGTGGTGTTTACCTCGTTGTCTTTGCTACTACTGATCTCACCCAGTTCAACCAAGGTTTTTCCGATATTTCGCTGAGAAAAAGCGGTTGCCGGTGTGATGTTTTCGCGAGTGGAGAGGAGGTAGTCGACCCCGAGTATCCCATCGATACGCAGTACCTCAAACGGCTTGAGGTTGATCCCGACGGACGTCCCCACACGGTAGTTATTGCCCTTGCTACGGTACTGGTTGGTGAGGTCACTGTACCTTTTTCCCCGGTAGGAGTAGAGCTTGTCGCTCGACCGAGACTCGTAGGGGTTGAGGGTCTCCACCATTTGCTGGGGGCTGTATGTACTGCTGTTGGGCGAGTCCGTCTCCGAAAAGCCCAGGCTCGTACTGAGCGTGATGTACCCCATGTCCCGCACCGCAAGGTCCAGGCTTGTCCGTAGTGTACTGCGCCATACCTTGTTGCCGGGCAGTTGTCCGCCTTGTTCCGAAAAGTTGCCGGACACGTAGTACAGGATCTCATCATCTCCGCCCCTAAAGCTCACGTTGTGGTTGTGGTAGACATTGGGGTGCATCAGCTCCAAAAACCAGTCCGTATCGATCTCGCGGAGTCGCTGTAGCTCTTTTTCGGCAAAGTCGGTATAGGTCTGCATGTTTTCAGTGGGCTTGATCCCGTACATATCCCGGTAGACATTCTGTATATCATGCTTTCGCTGCTCTCGAAAAAAAGCCTCCGACAGGATATACCCCGGGGCATTGAGGGCGCGAGTTTGTTCTTCAAAAGCCAGTTTTTCCGCCGTCCTCATCATCGGGATCGGGCGTTTGCCACGGAGTGTAATCCCCATATTGCTACTGACTGAGATGGTGAGCGGACCGGGCGACCCTCTCTTGGAGGTGATCTCCAGAACACCGTTGGCTGCCTTTACGCCATAGAGCGCATTGGCGACGGCATCCTTCAGCACCCGGATCTCCCTGATGTCCAGCGGGTTGAGTGTCACAAAAGCCTCCGGGCTGATCACCTGACCATCCAGGACATACAGAGGCTCATTGGGGCGGTCTCCACGACGGAAGCTGGTCGTCCCGCGTAGCCTGATCTCAGGCTTCACCCCCAGCTCACCACGGTTTACCACCATCAGCCCGGGGACATTTCCCTGCAGTGCTGTCGTGAAGTCAATCGTTGGGGTATTCGTTAGCTGTTTCATATCCACCTCGGCCACCACACCCGATCGGCTGCGGATATCGATATCGTTGATATTGGGACGAGCCGTCACCGACACCCCCTCCAGCTCCTCCACATTAGGGGTCATGCCGATCGTCAGGGGCACTCCTTTCCAGGGCACGTGCACCGTTTTCATACCCACGTACCGTACTTCCAGCACGATCTCACCCTTTTTTTTGCTCTTCCGATGTAGTACAAAGGCCCCATCCACATCTGTGGCTGTACCCTCACTGCTCCCCACAATGCGCACCAACGCACCGGGCAGTGGATCCCCATGCTCATCATTGACCACACCACGGATCTTGGCCGGAGCCTGTGCAAAAGCACCCCAGTAGCAGAGGAGTGCCGAAAGAAAAAGAACCCTCCCGAGGTATCTCGTAAAATTCATCAAAATAGATCTATAATAGTGTGCAAAAATCCTGGTTTGCAAAGGTAACCAATGATCATCGCCTCTGAAATCCCAATATGTAGGTATTGTTGTCTAGCAAAATACTTATCAACTTTGCATATCCATTTACGAAAGCTATTTTTATAAACAATAAATCAATAATGTAGTATGAGAAGTAAGTTTTCAACCATTCTGCTTTCTCTCTCCGCACTGGTCCTCATCCTTGCCTCCTGCAAGCCCGACCTTTCAGGACTGGAAAAACGACTCAGCAACCTAGAGAGCTGGAGAGCCAAGACCGAGCAAGCCATCAGGACGGCCAACGACGAGATCAAATCTCTCCGACAACTCATCGAGGCGGAGCAAAAAAAGGTCTCCGTCACCTCCTACACCGAGATGGCCGACAAGTCCGGCTATGAGCTGACCATGAGCGACGGCTCCAAGATCGTCCTACGTCACGGCTCCTCTGTCTCTGTCAAGGCAGATGCCGATGGTGTCCTCTACTGGGCTATAGGCGATCAGTTCATCACGACCGGCAGTGAGGGCAAAAAGATCAAGGCCGAGGCACACGATGGAGCTCCGGGTGTCACCCCTCTCCTCCGCGTGGATGCCGAGGGCAACTGGGAGGTGAGCACCGATGCTGGCAAGAGTTTTGCGCCCGTCCGCACCGAGAGTGGCGAGCCAATCCCGGCCAAAGTAGTGGAGAAAGTAGTGGAGAAAGAGAAGTCCGACCTCCAAATCACCGAGCAGGGGGGCGTGATCTCCATTGCTTACAAGGGGCAGACTTTCGAGTTTGCCGGCAAGAGGTTGCAACACCCATTTGCAAGCGTGGCTGAGTACGACCTCAACCTCGACGGCACCGGATTTGCCACCGACCACGCCAATACCTCCGTGGGGCACTTCAATTGGTACCTCGTCACCGGCACCCAACATGCCACCCACAACCCCGACGGCAAGAAGATTGTCACCGCACCCGCCTTTGAAGGATACCACGTACCCACCTACTACGAGCTGGGTCTCATCGCACCTCCGACAACGATTGATGCGGATGAGCAGTCACCGATGAGGATGGATGTGAAGGAGAAAATAATGGTAGGCGGAAAAATCCTAGACTTCACCGGAGACTACTATGTCCCCAGAACCACGCTCGAGGCGTATGGCATCCGGTTCAAAGGTCAGGGCGACAAGTACAGAGCCGCCTACCACTACAAGCGCATGAAAAACCCCACAATCACCGACCCCGCCAATGACCAAGGCTGGTTCTATGTGATCACCGTCCGTCCACTCGGCCCCGAGGAAGCCAATGTCACTGTCAATGATATCCGGACAGCAGAGTACTGGCAGACCAACAACGAAAACGACATCGTCCGCTACTTCCCCGCAGGTGGATACGTCGAACCAAAGACCCCTGGCGTCATCAAGAGTCTTGGGGACAAGGCCTACTTCTGGACCCCTGTCACGCACTGCGATCTCCCCGAAGCTAAGTGGGAGGGCTCCGGGGAGCAGATCTGCTACGAAGACTATGCGATAGGCTTCAAGTTCTTTGAACGTCACCTAGATGCCACCTGGAACGCCTACGACGAGCGCATAGATGGCTATGCTATCCGCCTCTTCAAGGACTGAAGAATCCCGATAAAACAGTTACAAAAACAAAGGGAGAGTGTGCCAAAAACTTGGCACACTCTCCCTTTGCTTTTGAGCGTCACAACAAGTAGCAAAAAAGGGTTATTCCAAACCAACATTTTTCTTCTATCCGTCGGGGCGATCGTTTCTGTCCGTGAAACCTTTTGCTTCTGTCCGTGAAAAGTTTCGCTTCTATCCGTGAAACTCAAGACTGCTCATAACCATCTGAGAGTCAATGTCCCAAAAAGGGATGTTTTTTGATCCCCAAAAAACACCCCTTTTTTCCCCTTTTTGCCGATCTGTTTTGCGCCCTCCTTACCACGACCATAGCCGACGGAGTGATCGCTGACTCGGAGGTCATCGGGGCTCCGCCCCTCAACACTCGGCCAGCAAGAACAAAAAAAACGACCCCGCTAGGGGCCGCCAAACGGTCCGGCAATGAGATACCCGGACGAAGAAAAAAGACAAGGACACAATATATATAAGGGGTGCCTACGGAGGGAATGGCGTTTTCGGTTTTTGCGATCTTTTTCACCAAAGACGACACACCACGAAAGCCCCGATATGATATAGGCTGGCGCAATTTGTTTTTTTTGAATTTTACACGGAGAAATAGCACTCAACTGTTTGATATTGTAAATTTATGCTACCTTTGTCATCGGTATCCATTTGGGTGCTATGTTGGAATACGAAAAAAACAGGCATATAAAATATGAAAGAATTGAAAAGAATAGCCTTGGCACTGTCGC
>NZ_JBWPWU010000009.1:0-78809 GCF_056590775.1 Porphyromonas sp. C0026D3 | reverse complement strand
CCTTAAAATCTCTTGCAAAATACTGTATTTCAATTAATTCAAAGAGCGATTAGTCCACTTTAACGGGACAGTAGTGATTCAAGAACTAAGAAGTATTATATCCGATCTCCCTAGATTAACCAGCCGAGGATCAATTATGGGTGCAGAGGGTAATGCCGCACGACTTTATTTTAGTGTATTCGAGCATTTAATTTTGAATAAAAGTTTCACCTTTCACGAAAGGAGCAAAAGGCCTCCAAAAGACGAAGTGAATACATTGCTTTCCTTTTTTTACACCATCCTAGCAAATGACGTACGTAGTGCACTTGAAACAGTGGGGCTTGATCCGTACGTAGGCTTCCTACACACAGATAGGCCTGGGAGGCCATCACTTGCACTAGACCTAATGGAGGAAATGAGAGTTTATTTAGTAGACCGATTTGTCCTGTCATTGATCAACAATCGCCAAATAAGACCATTAGACTTCATAGTTCAAGGGGAAAATGGATATCTTCTCAAAGATGAAAAGAAGAAAGAACTCATCGGTGAGTGGCAGAAAAGAAAACGAACTGAGATCACACACCCCTATATCGGAGAAAAAATGCCGATCGGGCTACTTCCTTATATACAAGCTTCACTTCTTGCCAAGCATCTACGAGGTGAACTAGATGATTATCCAGCATTTCTCATGAGCTAAACTCAATATGTACATTCTCATCACATATGATGTCAACACGACTGATGCACTAGGGCAGAAACGACTTCGTCGTGTGGCAAAAATTTGTTCAGACTATGGACAAAGAGTACAAAACTCTGTCTTTGAGTGCCTCGTAAACCCCGCTCAGAAAGTCGTACTTATAAATAAACTCCTCAGCATTATTGATGACACAAAGGATAGTCTGAGAGTCTATCTCCTTGGCAAAAACTATAGTTCTCACATAAATAGCTATGGGCAAAAAACGAGTTATGAGATAGAGGGAGAACTGATTATCTGAACAACGCATCAATTTCACACTGCGAGGCAGAAGTGATCAACATACGTCAAGATACTCGCAAGTGCTCATAGACATACTGTTGCAAGGATAAAGGACAACTGATGATCCGATAATTATAAAAAAATAGGTACCTTCGCAAAAGAGGATTCTAGAAAGCTTACGTTGAGCTATTCCTAGCATTCTACAGTCGCACCCTTACGGGTGCGTGAATTGAAACTAAATCTTGCATGCAATTTGCATACAAAGGCACCGTCGCACCCTTACGGGTGCGTGAATTGAAACATGTGGTATATTTGTTGTTGAGTTAGCTATCAAACGTCGCACCCTTACGGGTGCGTGAATTGAAACTGCATAGAATCCATATCCGGTCACAAGAATGTCCGTCGCACCCTTACGGGTGCGTGAATTGAAACGTAGAGTTCGTCGGGAAAGACATCTCTGTACCAGCGTCGCACCCTTACGGGTGCGTGAATTGAAACGTTGAAGAATACTTTTTATGATGACAGCGATTGGGTCGCACCCTTACGGGTGCGTGAATTGAAACAAAAATCCTCGGGGGCTAAATTCGTAATAAATTGCGTCGCACCCTTACGGGTGCGTGAATTGAAACGCTCCATCCTCACCCGACTGCTCCTGCGCCGAGACCGTCGCACCCTTACGGGTGCGTGAATTGAAACAGTGCGTAAGATCTAGTCACGAAAGTAGGGCTCCGTCGCACCCTTACGGGTGCGTGAATTGAAACGCCATCTGTGGGTTTTTTCCGATAAAAATTCGGATGTCGCACCCTTACGGGTGCGTGAATTGAAACCAATCATTTCTAACCATGAAGACTAACACCCTACAGTCGCACCCTTACGGGTGCGTGAATTGAAACTTATAAATGTAGTCGTTGGCCTTGGCCATACGGTTGTCGCACCCTTACGGGTGCGTGAATTGAAACTTGTACCATCTGTGGACTGCATCAAAGCGTCAATGTCGCACCCTTACGGGTGCGTGAATTGAAACCTTTAGCTTTAATCCCCGTGTCGGTGTACTTGGTGGTCGCACCCTTACGGGTGCGTGAATTGAAACTGTCAAACCCAAAAAGCCACGTATCTCATTGAATGTCGCACCCTTACGGGTGCGTGAATTGAAACATGGCTGTTTGTACTTATCTGTTAAAAACCTTGGAGTCGCACCCTTACGGGTGCGTGAATTGAAACTTTTGGTATACCACTCTATTAGCAAGATATCTAGTCGCACCCTTACGGGTGCGTGAATTGAAACAGTGTTGTAGAGCCGTCCAAGTGCCGTGTAGCTGTGTCGCACCCTTACGGGTGCGTGAATTGAAACTATCTTTGTCTGCGCCTCCTTGGTCAGCGTTTGGGTCGCACCCTTACGGGTGCGTGAATTGAAACACCTTGATTTCAGCGTTTGCCATTGTCTCTATCGTCGCACCCTTACGGGTGCGTGAATTGAAACCAAAAAATGGCCTACACGGACAGGATCCGCCATGGAGGTCGCACCCTTACGGGTGCGTGAATTGAAACAGAATGTGAGGTATTTGTAGACCAAGCCCAACCGGTCGCACCCTTACGGGTGCGTGAATTGAAACTATTTCAGTTGCGCTCTGAGTCTTATGCTGTGGGGTTATTGTTCGTTTCCGATGCTCCCTCCTTGTGGTTTTACACAGCGGAACAAGCAGGCAGATGCCATTTTT
Source organism: Porphyromonas sp. C0026D3 (assembly GCF_056590775.1). Taxonomy (NCBI): domain Bacteria; kingdom Pseudomonadati; phylum Bacteroidota; class Bacteroidia; order Bacteroidales; family Porphyromonadaceae; genus Porphyromonas; species Porphyromonas sp. C0026D3. Next base: position 76,136 of record NZ_JBWPWU010000009.1, on the reverse strand, counting down.
TCTGTCGACACGTCATCGCCATACATACTCCGAAGGCGGCTCTCGGCTTCAGCGAAGGTATCGTATGGAGGGTGGAAAAATCCTTTTCTTTCCAAGACTTTCTTAACAAAGAAATCTGCCAATCGGCGTTCACCCTTGACATAAAAGCAGCCACAGAAACAACCACCGGGTTTCAGCACGCGGAAAATCTCGGCAAAGGCTTTCTCTTTGTCCGGGAAAGCCTGAAAGCCGTTCATCGACAGTACGCAGTCAAAGGTCTCGTTGGCATAGGGAAGTTCTCCGACATCTCCTTGCTCCAAAAACAGGTTGGCTATCCCATCCGCTTCTTTTCGCAAAGTCGCAATAGCTATCATTTCTTCCGAATAGTCTAAGCCAACGATCTCGGCACCTTTCATCCGACGATACTTCTCGGTGGTGAAAATGGCAGTGCCGACAGGCACGTCAAGCAGTCGTCCCCGAAAATCGTCTGGTATTAAATCGAGCACTTTCCGAGCTAAGAGATTGGCATCCTCATTCCAAATCAATCGCATGTATATCCATGACCACCATCTTCGTCCGGTCAATAGGTCATCGTAATGTTTCATCATCCTTTGGTAGGAGTTATTCTGCCTGTCTGCCATTATCTTCTTATCAAAATGTTCATTTCTTATTTCATAAAAGTACGACGCCTGCTTGGTTCCTGCAATCGCCAATGTTAGGTATTTTGAATATTTCCTATGTATCTAGATTCCGCAAGCGGTGGCAGGGGCACAGTGATAAAAGTGGGTGAAAGTGCAAGAAGGCTCACCCTTGATCATTGGAGACCTTCACCTCATCCTCTATAAATGAAATTCTAAAGGTTAAAAAGTCATCCCTCTGTACTTCAAAACTATTTTTCCCGGATGAAAAACTCGAAATCACTATGTGATTTATTCAAATCACTAAGTGGTTTATTCAGATCACTGTGTGATTTCTAGAAATCACACAGTGATTTTATCTTTTCCTTGGACATAAGTACCTTTTTCTCCGATCTCGTCGGCTTTTTCTCCCCCTGAAAATTGTCCTCCCTAAGGTCCTCGGTGGCAATCACGTATATCTGCAAAAACGAAACATCTCGGTGCGTGCAAACGAAACGTTCGCTGAGATTGCACACACCTCAACTAAAAAACTGACACAAAGAAGACAAAAGGGCTACCCAAATTGGGTAGCCCTTTTGCTGTTTAATGATGGAAGAGCGGTCGGACGCAGGCGGAGATTACCGATGAAGATGGAACTAACGCTCGTGCTATTTGGATGATTGCCGATAAATCCAAGCATCAGCATAATCATCGTGCTCATGTACCTTTTTCAGAGCCTCTTGTGCGGATTCAAGGGTGCTGTATACTCCAGTAAATATCCGATGCATTCCTGTCTCGGTCACAAGTACACTGCTATTTGGGAAAGTCTCCAAAGGCCGAAACTTATCCACAAATTTTTGAACTTGCTCTTCATTTCGCAAGCTGGATATCACTACGTAGTATTGTAATGAATCCACGGAAGGAGTAACCACCTGTAGCCCGGCAATGTGTCGAGTGGGGGCTAATTCGTGATCAACCATTTTGGGCTGATCGATTGGATCTGTTTCTTGAGTTGGTATCGGTAGTATTTCCGCTTCCTGCTTCACTTGTGGCACGAAACCGGCTTGATATTGCTGAATGTTATCATTCGACATGCGCACTTTTTCTGCCGGCATAAAAAGCGACAACAAAGCAACTATAGTAGCCACTGTCGCATACCGCATATACCTAAGGTTTATTGGCAGGTAAACGATGTCCTTATCAGCCCCTCTTTTTGACTTTGAGAAATGAGAGGTGGCTATTGGAAGCCTAGCAATGGGGGCGTGCCCATAGTGACTAATAGAAAAAGGATGCTCGGTATTCGGCAAAAAGGAGATACGTCCCTTTGGGTCACACGCTAGGCGACCTACTGCACCTATTTGTACCAAACCATTCTTTTTCAATGCCTCCTGCATATCCTTCACGTCACCCTCCATCAGAGATTTAGCGCGTCTGAAGGTCATCGCATAAGCTCTTGCATAGCTTGTCGCAAGATAGCCATCATCGTGTTTGATAGCAGTATTGAAAGCCAAGCTACAGTGTCCCGGATAGATCAATCCTTTGGAACGATCCAAGGTGGCAGGGACAGCATGCTTCAGTAGAGCACCGACACCGGGTACAAGGACGCAGTCCTGGGTATATAGTGCGTTTTCAATATGTTTCGTGAGTCGGTGAATCATTGTGCTCTACTTTCGGCCATTAATGCATTTCCAATACGGCAAATGTACTCAAAGTTATCTAGAAAAAAGATCTCTAAATTCATTAACTTTGTCCGAGATGAATGTAAGGAAGCAGAACACAGCCCCAAAGGCCACAAGGAAATGGGATAAAACGTCCACCAAAAGCTACTCCACAAGTGAAGTGGCTAGGATTTTCGGTATCGAGGAGCATATTCTGAGGTATTGGGAGCAGGGAACGTCACTGAGTCCTAAGCGATTTCCGAGCGGTGCGAGGAGATACACAAGAGAGGACCTTGAAGTCATAGAGCGCCTACACTACCTAGTGGTGATAAAGGGGATGACCCTAAAGGCCGCAGCGAAACAACTACAAACACCGAGCGTGGAAGTAGACCTGGAACTAAGAAACAAGCTTCTGCAAGTACGCCAAAAGCTGACAGTGATTCGGTCTGAACTCGATAAAGCATTGATGCGTGATGTCCAACACTAAGCCAAACCTCAATTCCGGAATGTATCTTCAAGTGATTGGAGTGGGGTCTGCTCGGCCTCTTCCAGATAGGCACCCGTCTTGTCAGGTTCTTAGGATTAGAGACAAAGTGTTTCTCATCGATTGTGGAGAGGGGTCACAAGTGGAGCTCCTAAAGTATCGAGTGCCAATCTCACGAATGCATCGGATCTTCCTCTCGCATCTCCATGGAGACCACTGCTTGGGCCTACCGGGGCTGCTGAGTACAATGTCTCTGATCGGGTTTGATCACCCGGTCCACATATATGGACCAAACGGCACCAAATACTTTGTCGATCGTATCGTGAAGTTTTTCTGCCGAAACAATGACACTGAAAAGATCATTGCCCACGAGATTGATCCCAAATCCGGTACAGTATGTGTTTACGATGATAACTCTGTGACTGTACAAGCTTTTGAACTAAAGCATACCGTAAGTTGTATTGGCTACCGCTTTGATGAGAAAGCACTACAACCGCATCTGAATAGAGAAGTCGCCGAGTATTATGGCATACCTATAGCCTATTTTGGGAAAATAAAACAGGGGGACGATTACGTGATGCCGGATGGAACGGTGATCCCAAATGAAAGGTTGACCAAGGCAAACCGCGAGGCCAACTCCTTTGCTTACTGCTCTGACACCGAATATTCTCCTCAAATAATTCCTTTCGTTCAAGGTGTAGACCTACTCTATCACGAAGCCACATTTGGAGAAAGTCTTGCCTCACAAGCACACAGCAGAGGGCACTCAACCGCCATAGAAGCCGCCATGATCGCCAAGCAAGCGAATGTGCAACAACTTCTAATAGGCCACTATAGCACAAGATACCGGACAGAAAAGGATATAGAGAGCCTAAGACAAGAAGCCATCACGGTTTTTCCAAACGTTGTGGCGGGAAGTGAGGGGTTAGTTATCGACATCAGTGAAATCAACAAGACAAATAAATGAGAGATTTTATCCTGACAGAATCTGCTACAGACCGAGCTTATTTAGTAGGGCTGGTAACACCGGAACAAACCGAACAAGTAGTAAATGAGTACCTGGAAGAGTTGGCCTTTTTGGCTGACACCGCAAAAATACAAGCGGTAGAATCATTTACTCAAAAACTGGATCACCCTAATCCTGCCACCTATATCGGGAAAGGTAAGCTGGATGAGATTAGTGCCAAAATGAAAGAGGACGAAGTAGGGTTAGTCATCTTTGATGACGAATTGTCTCCAAATCAATTGAGAAATATTGAACGCTCACTGAAAGTCCCGGTCATGGATCGAACAAGCTTGATCCTGGATATTTTTGCCTCTAGGGCTAGAACAGCGTATGCCAAGACCCAAGTGGAGCTTGCGCAATACAACTACCTATTGCCCAGACTAACCCGACTATGGACTCACTTGGATAGGCAAAGAGGTGGAGGAACAAACATGAGGGGACCAGGTGAAACCCAGCTGGAAACAGACCGAAGGATTATTCTATCCAAAATCTCCAAACTAAAAGAGGAGCTAAAGTCTATTGACAAACAGAAGAAAACTCAACGAAAAAACAGAGGGAAACTGGTGCGCGTAGCACTTGTGGGCTATACCAATGTGGGTAAGTCAACACTTATGAACTTGCTAAGCAAAAGTGATGTCTTTGCAGAAAACAAACTTTTCGCCACCTTGGACACCACGGTTCGTAAGGTCGTAATCCAAAATCTACCTTTTTTGCTTACAGACACCGTTGGCTTTATTAGGAAATTACCTACAGAGCTCATAGAGTCCTTTAAGTCAACACTTGATGAATTGCGTGAGGCTGATATTCTAATCCATATGGTAGATGTCTCACATCCATCATTTGAGGACCAGATTGACATCGTCAATAGTACACTCAAGGAGATTATCGGTGCTGATGAGCAACAAAAGCCAACTATCCTAGTCTTCAATAAAGCTGATGCATTTAGCTATACACCAAAAGCTGAAGACGACCTAACACCCAAGACGAAAGAAAACATATCTCTCGAGGAACTACAAAGCACTTGGATGGCTCATAGCGATACAATGGATGTCCGTTTTATCTCGGCGCGAACCGGTGATGGGGTCGAAGAGCTCAAGGAACTTCTGTACGACAGAGTGAAAGAGATTCACACGCAGAGGTTCCCATACAACGACTTTTTGTACGACATATACTGAATCATATCGCATGGAGACAGATCTCCTATGCGACAAGCTCATACTGCTAAAAAGAAAGCCCCACCCTACCTCTAATAACCCATGGAGATGGCAGAGAATATGGTCCGCTAGGTGTAAGTCTGCGAAAAACGTCTATCCTAAAAATACGTGCGATATTCTCAAGACCTATCCCCATTTCCACATAATGCGTATGATCCATCTCTGTGGCTATGGACGGAAGGACAAAAAGTTCTGTGCTGTTGTATTGCCTGTTTTTCTTAGAGGTGTTACCATATAGGTAATTGAGACTCAGTACACCACGAAGCTTGGCTTTGTTGAGTATCGGTAGTTTGTTAAATACCAAGCCACGCAAGTGCCACTCTGCAAAAAGAGTCCCCCACTCATCTCCAATCAATTCGTAAGGGCGCAGGACTTGAAATGACCGGCTATTTAGTGCATATGCTCGATTGACGGGCGGTGTATAAAGCATGGGGAACGGGACGGCATTCCACAATTTTCCGATATTTATCTTATAGTCAAGCCTACCGGCATCATTCATCCAAAGGCGATGAACCACGCTAATCTCGGTGCGATTTCGCACAAATTCACCACCAAGTATCGGGGTACCATACTCATATGAAAAGAAAAAGACAGGTACCTCCTTGCGTATTTTTTTATAAAAAGCAGACTGTCGTTGCATAGAGCCATTATATATCCGCTCTCCAGGAGCGTAACGCAACGTAACACCAAGCAGTGCGTCCGTGACTTTTGGCACTCGTATGAGCGTGGTGTCATTACCATGCTTCTCGACCCTCACATACTCTTGACCGGTGAGTGGGTAGTCGGAGATATGGGCAGCTTGAAACTTTACCTGTAAATCACTTGTCAAATCATTAATATACTCAAGCCTCAAAGATTCACGATACGAGCGATTGGCCAAGTAGGAAGTTCCCAAATTATACAGTATATTATCTTTGTCATTATTCTCAAATATTTGCCCCGGCGTATATAGATCTTTCCAATAGGTAAGGCTTATCTCTTTCTGAGGATATTCGTTCCTAAAATATCTTTTTGGAACAAATGAATAGGAAGCGGTAGTTGAGAACTTCCATTTCTTATCTTTCATTCCATAAGCCAAATAGCCCTCTGCAAAAACACGATGATTGAGATACCCTGTAGTACGCCCCCCAAGTCGCAATCGTAACCCCTCAACACTATTCCGGCCGACAAAACTACCGATCGGTCCAATATCCAATTTGCTACCACCATACAACAAATCTTGTCGCCAACCAGTCCGCATATATCCAGTGCCAAACATATCCGAAAGATCAAGGATTGACTTGTATAGGGGAAACCTACGCACATCGTCTAAAAAACGTCTCAGTCCCTGATTCGTAACCAACAAATCCTTATCCCGAATAGTGCCAAGGTACGCTCCGGCCTGCGAACTCATAGAAAGATCCTGAATCCTAGGATTGCTATAGACTACCAAAGGGTCAGGCTCTGCATATCGATAGCCTCTATACTTTCGATTTTGCTCCACATAAAATGACAACAACTGCCAATGTAATCGAAAAGAAGCAGCCATCGTTTCATCACTTAGTTCCCAGTGGTTGTCCGATGTTGGTCCATAGTATTGCTTGATCTTGAACTGATCAAGGAAGTTTAGGTTTGTGTCATCCGGGATGCTTATTTCACTATATAGCAGCTTTGGCACTTGGTCTGATGTGATGTACAAAACACCCCTAAAGGTATAGTCGGAAGGCTCATATGGATAAAAACTCAGAGCGTAGACCACATGACCGTGACAGACTAATGTGTCTGTCAAATAATACTTATAGTAGTCCTCTCTGTTTCTTGATAGAGGACTAACAAACTGAGAGTCCAATAATTTTACTCTGTTTTCAAAAAGGTCTATGTGTGGAAACAGTTCTTCAAGGCTCATCGTCATTGAGCCATCATCAATATTTTGGTCAAGCCCAACGTGACTTCGATAACGGATTATTCTATGTCTTAATTGTTCCGTTGCATTCCATCCAACATCAGCAATCACTTCGCGTTGAGACAGAGGAAGTGTCCAAGACCCATCAAGGACCGACTGCTGTACATAGTTTTGAAAAAAGGGGAATAGAATATTCAAAAACCTACTTTTCAGATCAAAGTTTGAAAGCGCAAGCACCATTTGATCTGACATGACGAGAGAATAGTCTTCAGCATTGTTCAACCTTCTTTTTTCCTCTGCATACACAAGTCTGTTTACCAGTGCTGACGCAGAGTTTACAGGATTGTATTTTGTCCGAGCAGCCTCTACAATAAGAGTATCTATCAAGTACGGTCGTGAATCCAACTCAAGGTATATTGTGTCCTCAAGAAAGAGAGTCGGATAATAGGTATACTTGAGAGAATAGTATTCTGGATGATTTAGTTCGATTTGAATAGGGTTTTTTGGGGGGACACGAGCTTTGTACGTCAGCTTGCCAAAAACATCCGTCTTTCCTAAAGGAAATCGCCTTGCCTCTGCCCCTACGAACTGAGACACATTCACTCCGCCAAGGGGCACATGCGCAAGAGAACTCTTGACCACCAAATGATTTGTGACAAGACTATCTTCTTTTTGAATAGAGAGCGATTGTCCACAAAGCGGAAGTGGCAGAGTCAACAAACAGAAGAGAGAGAAGGCTAGGATCCTGAAGGCTTCTCTAATCGGATTCTTTTTTAACGCTTTTGATGTCACAAAAAAGGTAATACTAGATTACTTTAGACTCTTATCAAATCCAAGTGCAAGATAACCAATTCTTGGAGATTGAATATCTATTACCGGAGCAAGTGTATCTAGGATACTTGTGTCAGGCCCTCTGATCTACCCACGAATGACGAGTCTGTTGCTTATCTTTTTTTGCTTCAAAACGAAATATACTAGTGTTTCGTTCCTCAATATCATGAAGTCTTCAAAGTCTAAAGTTGTGATCTTCAAATAAAATGGGTACCTTTGCGACTGCTGTGTTACAAGAGAACTGCACAGATCTGTAGAATACAATACAACAACTACAAGAAGAATTAATTTATGATCATTGTACCTGTAAAGCAGGGCGAGAACATCGAGAAAGCCCTGAAAAAGTTCAAGCGGAAGTTTGACCGTACCGGCACCATGCGCAAGCTACGTGACAGGAAGGAATTCAAGAAACCATCTGTCATCAAGCGTCGCAAAATGGAAAAGGCTCGTTATGTTCAGCGTCTCCGCCAGGAGGAGCTAGACTAAGGGACGCCTGCACAGCTCTTATTAACAGAGACGTATGCTAGGCTTTGACAACAGAAACAAATTCGTAGCCTGGCAATAAAGAAGTTTGCACATAAATTATTACATCCTAGGAGGTGTTGTTTATATATATACAAGGGGTGTGTCGCTCACAGTGACACACCCCTTTCTGTAAATATCTGTCCCAATTTGGGCTCATTTTTGAGCAAGACTCCTCTTCACCATTGGGCATGGTTCGGTACTTATGCGACATCTCTTGGTCGCTTTTACTTTTCAATCACCCCAGTTTTTGGTAATTTTGAACATCTAGTGGGTTCCGGAGCGCACTAAACCCCATAAGTACACTATTAGCTCCGACATACGCATACAACAGACACATGCCATCTACAGACCGTCATACAGATCAGAACCAAGAGCCGGACACGTGTTTCAAAAAACGGACAGGTGTTATCATCCTCCTAAATATCCTCATGATGTTTGCAGTTGGATCCTTGCTCGTATTTGTGTCCATGATTTTCTTAAAGTTTTATACCCGACACAACGACTCCGTTGTAGTTCCAACGCTTACCGGGCTATCACAACAAGAAGCAACAACATTACTCCAATTCAACGATCTGGGAATGGAGGTAATTGACTCGGTATACAATGAGACAATGGCACCCGGTGTCATCCTAGAGAGCGTACCCAAATCCGGCTCATCTGTAAAGCGAAGTCGGACAATCTATGTAACTGTCAACACTACTATAGTGAGACAATCACGCATTCCTGAGGTTTACGAAATCTCTCGCCGTCAAGCAGAGGCAGCACTGAGAAGGGCTGGTTTTATCAATATTCGTGAAGAGTACGTTCCTGGAGTCTATAGTGATCTAGCCACAGCGGTTAAGGATGGCAATACCGGTGTCACTCTTTTGCCGGGTAGTTCCATCGCCTACAACCATCCTATAATATTGCAAGTCACTTCTACACAACTGATGGACAGCCTCTCTTTGGCCCAACAAAATTCACTGGATTCCCTTATCCAAGACGAGGTCGAGAACGCACGGTCCCAAAATTCTGACAATGGGAATGGGTGGTTTTGATCCTCACGCTAGCGATCCTCATGTATCCATGACAATGGACGAGGAGGAAGAGGACGATGTTGTAGACCTTTACGAGCACTACGCAATTGTTGTAGACAAAGGACAGACTCCACTTAGGATTGACAAATTCCTTGTCGATCGCTTGGCCGGTATGTCGCGCAATCGAATACAACAAGCTGCAGAAGCTGGTGCCATACATGTAGGGGACAATCCGGTAAAGGCAAACTACAAAGTCAAGCCATTTGATCGGATATCACTCCGTCTCGAACATCCACCATACGACAACACCATCGTACCGGAGGATATCCCATTGGATATTGTATACGAAGACTCGTCTCTGATGGTGGTCAATAAGCCGGCCGGATTAGTGGTACATCCCGGACATGGCAACTACACCGGTACACTCCTAAATGCCCTAGCCTACTACCTTCGAAACGACAAGAGCTATGACCCGAACGACCCAAGATTGGGGCTAGTGCACCGTATCGACAAAGACACTAGTGGTTTGCTTGTCATTGCCAAGACACCGGAGGTGAAGTCACATCTAGGCAAACAGTTTTTCAACAAAACGACCCAACGTAGTTATCGAGCTATTGTGTGGGGACGAATGGAACAAGCGTCAGGTACAGTCCGGACCAATCTGGCCAGAGACCCTCATGATCGGCTTATATTTGCACCATTCCCTTATGGTGGAGACATTGGGAAGACTGCTGTAACGCACTGGAAGGTCATAGAGGAGCTTGGCTACCTTAGCATGGTAGAGTGTGTGCTGGAGACCGGAAGGACTCATCAGATACGGGTGCACATGAAGTCAATCCAACATCCTATATTCAACGATGCACGGTACGGGGGGGATCAAGTCTTGAGAGGGAATAGATTTGGAAGCTATAAGCAGTTTGTGGCCAATAGCTTTCTGCAATGTCCTAGACAGGCACTACATGCCCAGTCTCTGGGCTTCGTACATCCTGTGTCGGGAGAAGAAATGACCTTTTTTTGCGACTTACCAGCAGATATGCAAGGGTTACTGGAAAAATGGAGAACATACATCAACGGAACATCAAATAATCCATGAATATAGCGCTCATTGCAGGAGGATACAGCGGCGAGTACTCCGTCTCACTAAGAAGCCAAAAAGCTCTGATGGGCTTTCTCAGTCACAGCCCATACGATATTTACTCGGTAGTTATTCGGAGAGGCGAGTGGGTCGTGACTGACAGAAAAGAGTATACCATTGACAAAAACGACTTTTCATTCGTTACGGATGAGGGAAAACGGGTAGCATTTGACTACGCCTATATAACAATCCATGGAACTCCCGGAGAGGATGGTCTTCTGACGGGGTATTTGGATATGATGGGGATTCCTTACTCTTGCTGTCGTACATTGGTCGGTGCACTCACATTCGACAAATTTACTTGTACACACTTTCTCCGATCTTTCGGCATACATGTGGCAGAGAGCCGACGGGTATACCGCTCAGATATCGGACGGATAGGCGCTCTGGCCAAGGAAATTGGCTTACCGGTCTTCATCAAACCCAACACAGGGGGATCTAGCATAGCGACGACAAGGGTGGATGAAGAAAATGAATTGGAGGAGGCCTTGCGTATCGGGTTTCAAGAAAGTGACGTACTCCTGATGGAGCGACTTCTCATCGGTACCGAAATCACCTGCGGTTGCTACAAAGACAAGGCTGGAATCCACGTCTTGCCGATAACAGAAGTAGTGACCGACAACACTTTTTTTGACTACGATGCCAAGTACAATGGACAGGTCCAAGAGATAACCCCGGCTAGACTGGCTGACACGATGGCTGATAAGATCCGGGATCTTACTCGTGAAATCTACCAACTTCTCGATGCCTCAGGAATCATCAGAGTAGACTACATTATTCAGCAAGATGTGCCATATGTGCTAGAGGTCAACACCACACCGGGGATGACAGAGACCAGTTTCATACCCCAGCAGGTCAGAGCCGCCGGACTCGATATGTCGCAGGTACTCACGGACATCATAGAGTATCAGGTAGAATTGGCACAAAAATAATCGTTACTTCTAACAACCATGGAAAACAACAATCAACAATACTACGACAGCATCCGCCCGGCTAATAACGACGAAGTGCAACCGATGATTCAAAGACTGCTTGCCGACTCAGAAGCATCTGGCATCGCAGAGCACTTGGCCCATGACCTATCGAATAAGGACCTAAGCAATATCCACACGGTAGAAGCCTTCAAAAAAGAGGTGGTAGCCCCCATGCTCGCCAAGCTCCTAGAGCAGACCGCCTTTTCGGTGACCTCCTCCGGCAAAAGCACCATGCGTGCCAATGGAGACAAAGTCTACACCTACATCTCCAACCACAGAGACATCATACTTGACCCAGCCATCCTCAATCTCGTCTGCGTGGAAGCGGGACTGGACATCCCCGAGATAGCCATTGGCGACAACCTGATACTACGCCCGTGGATCAGCGATATGGTCCGCCTGTGTGGTTCGTTTTTGGTCAAACGCTCCCCTAAGGTTAGAGAGATGTTGATCGAATCAAAACGCCTATCGGACTACATGAGACGAAACATCAAGGAAAAAAGGTCCTCGCAGTGGATCGCACAGCGCGAGGGGCGAGCTAAAGACTGCAATGACCGCACACAACCATCGTTACTAAAGATGCTGGCCATGGGCAGTGAGGAGAAAGACCTTCCCAAAAACTTGGCCGAGCTAAACTTGGTACCCGTCACGATCTCCTACGAGTATGACCCCTGTGATTACCTGAAAGCACTCGAGCTACTGCAGAAAGAAAAAGGGACATACAGCAAGGAAAAAAAGATAAGCGACCTCCTAAGCATGCGCACCGGGCTGCTAGGGAAAAAAGGACGCATCCACTGCGCTTTTTCCGAGCCAATATCAAGTTTTGATGACGTCATCACGCCCGGCATGACTAAAAATGAACAACTAACAGCTATCGCAGAAAAGATCGACGAGCAGATATTTTTGCACTACCGCTTTTACCCCAACAACTACATTGCGTACGATCTCACTCATGGTGGGAATCGCTTCAGCGACCTCTACAGCAAACGACAGCAGCTAGAGTTTTTGCTCTACATCGAGGATCAGCTGGACAAGCTACCCGATGCTCGTGCGGACCGTGACTTCTTGCACAAAAAAATGGTAGAAATGTATGCCATGCCTTTGCTCAATAATCTAAAAACAAGAAAAGTAATAAAATGAATGCCCTTATTATAGTTGACCCACAGATAGACTTTATCACCGGCAGTCTGCCGGTCAAGGATGCTTCTAAGGCCATACGCACCCTAGCCACCTCGTTGCCCAATGCCCCTATTGACCACATTTTTGTAACAATGGACTGCCACCCCACGGATCACATGAGCTTTGAGGAAAACGGAGGTCAGTGGCCTATCCACTGCGTCAAGTACAGCATGGGAGCGGCAATTTATCCGGACCTTATGGACTCTTTGCTCCACCTTCAGGACAAAGTCAAGCTACACTTCATTGAGAAAGGTTGCCGGACGGATCAAGAGCAATACAGTGCTTTTGAAGACACTTACCCCAGCCTCCTTGATCAAGCGGACAAAGTTTACATCTGCGGAATAGCTGGAGATGTTTGCGTACAAAACTCCATCAAGGACCTTGCCAAGCATGGCCTGACAAAAAAGCTGGTACTGCTCGAAAACGCAGCTCCAAGTCTGGACGATGGTACAACCCTCCGGACGGTTGCGCAGGAGCTAAAGCTAAGTGTATCCAATACCGACAAATACTAACAACGATATAAAACTCACTATCCTATGAGCTGGTTTGAATGCAAAATAACCTACGACAAAGAAATCAATGCTGACGGCAAAATGAAAAAAGTCAGTGAAGTCTACTTGCTCGATGCAGAGACATTTACCGACGCCGAAGCACGTATGACAGAGCTGATGGAGAGCCGTGGAGCTTTCACCATGGACTCTGTGAAAAAAGTCCGATACGCAGAACTATTTTTGGACGGAAAGAGCGAACGCTTCTACAAAGCCAAGGTCGGGTTCATCACACTAGATGAAAAAGCCGGCGTTGAAAAGAAAAAATACAGCCAAATGCTGGTCCAGGCCGATGACTTCGAAGAAGCATGCCAAAATCTCCTAAAAGGGATGAAAGACACACTCGCCGACTACGAAGTGGCCGCCATACAAGAGACCATTATCCTAGATGTCTTTCCCTACGAGGTAAAGTAAGGTCATGTCTAGTATCAAGAACCGGCTCAGAGACTTGAGGACCAAACTCGGAAGCGCACAACTCGTTGCCGTCTCCAAGTTTCACCCCATCAGCCGAATACAAGAAGCCTACAATGCCGGGCAGAGGATATTTGGAGAAAGTAGAGTCCAAGAGCTCGCCCAAAAAGTCGACCTTCTACCGGACGACATAGAGTGGCACTTTATCGGTACCCTCCAAAAAAACAAAGTCAAGTATATTGTCCCCTACATACACACCATCCACAGCGTTGATCGGGGGTCACTGGTCACAGAGATCGAGCGCCAATGTGAGAGACAGGAGCGCAAACGTCCACCAATCCGACTTTTGCTACAACTACACATATCCGGCGAAGAGACCAAGCACGGATTTTCAAAAGAAGAGTTGATAAGCTTTTTGGACAAATGTCCTATCCACGAGCTAAAGTTCTCCCGCATAATTGGTCTGATGGGCATGGCAGAATATACGGAGGACGATGCCGTGATCGAAAGCCAATTTGAGACCCTACGCACAACCCTAACCGAACTCCAAGCAACCTATTTTGCGGACGACCCCCAGTTTTGCGAGCTCTCCATGGGGATGAGCCACGACTACCTCCTTGCCCTAAAGCATGGAGCGACCTATGTACGTATCGGAACAGACATTTTTGGTCCGAGAGAGTACTAGCTCTCAAACCAAAAGAAATAGCAGAAAACGACAACAAAACCAAAAGGAATTACTAAAACAACCAAATGACAATATCATGAAAAAGACTTATGCCATACTAGGGTCAACGACCCTATCCCTAGCACTAACCCTAAGTAGCTGCGGTGTACTTGAGAATCTCAACAATACTGCCAAAGGATCCGGTATCGGAGCCGGAGCCGGTGCCGCCATCGGAGCCGGAATAGGACACACAGCCGGAGGAAACGCAGGCCTCGGAGCAGCTATTGGTGCTGTCGTTGGAGGTGTAGCCGGCGGACTCATCGGCAACCACATGGACAAACAAGCCAAGGAACTCGAGAAGCAGGTACCGGAAGCCAAAGTGGAAAAAGTAAATAACGGAGAGTGCATCCGTGTCACCTTTGACAGCGGTATACTTTTTGGCTTCGATGACTCTGTGTTAAACAAAAAATCCCAAGAGGCACTTGCACGCTTTGCCGAAAACATGAACGCCAACCCCGATACCGATATCAAGATCGTAGGACACACCGACAACACCGGCAAGCACGCTTACAACATGAAGCTCTCCGAGCGTCGTGCAAACAGTGTCTACAACTACCTACGTAGACTCAACGTCTCTCCGACCCGCATGACCTCCATGGGGGTAGGACCCGACGAGCCTGTGGCAGACAACTCCACCGAAGTAGGTCGGGCGAAAAACCGCCGCGTGGAAATCTTCATCATTCCCGGAGCAGAGATGATCCAAAAAGCAAAAGAAGAAGCCGGTAACAAATGATTTTTAGGATCAGCTACTGGTAGAGCTAGGACAAAAAGGCTCCCACATATGCGCCGATCCCTAATGCATAACGAGGGGGTGTGTCAAAACAACAGTTTTGGCACACCCTTTCCTATTTTACATCCATCTGCAAAGGATTGGACCACAACCCGTATGAAAGAAGAGTCTCCGATCGTGAGGCTACAGTTTCTTCCGCATGAAACTACAGTTTCTGCCCGATGAAACTACAGTTTCACCCGATAGAACCTAGCTTTTGCCCAAAACAAAAAAACATCCGCCAAGGCTCCGAAAGGAGTGGCGGATGAGATTAGGATACTCCCCGGATGGGGAAAAGTCGGCAAGGTTCTCCTCAGTAACGTCGGTACGACTATAGCTCTAGAGAAATGTCGGTATATAGCTCCGTACGACAAGCGTGTGCAATGACGTAGGCGGCAGGCAGACGAGCTTCCTCTGGTGAAGCAGGACGAAGGACACGCTCTAGCATGGGACGCTTGGTGGCCCCCATGACGTGAAAGAGTACGAGAGGAGCCTCAAGGATGCCTTGGTACGAGAGAGCGACCCGCTTGACCCCGTTGTAGGGATTAACGGAGGCTAGGTAACGACTCTCAACTTCGTAGAGCTTTTGTCCTGGAAAGAGGGAGGAAGTATGGCCGTCGTCCCCTATCCCTAGTATTACGAGATCAAGAGCATATGGACGTCCTTCATGGGCCCTACTCTCCTCAAGGAGGTAGTCGTAGCGATGTGCGGCATCAGCTGTCGTCTGTCCATCCGAGTATGGGATGGGATGGAGCAGCTCAGCAGGATAGCCAGCCGGACCAAAGTAGGCCCTATGGGCGTTGCCATAGTTGCTTTCAGGGCTATCGACTGGAACCATTCGCTCATCAACCCACCAGAAGTGGATGCGACGACGGATCAATTCAGCGGAGACTTTTTGCCAGTAGCCAAAAAGGGTCAGTGGAGTGGAGCCACCGCTGAGTGCCACATGTATAGGCCGGTCCTGATGGTCGGCCAGAGCAAAGAGCCGGTTGGTAATGAGCTGAGCTACCCCTCCAGGGGTACCGGCACGGTGGATGGTTTTGGTAGTCATCATAGCTCGCAGTATAGATCGGTATCAATAAGGTTACGGCAGGGGTTGGACCAAGTGCTGTCGCCCTCAAGTAGACTGTCGGACTCCCGGGGGCCCCATGTCTTGGCTGGATAACCATAGAGGGGTATCTCGTCATCGCATTCGCTCCAAGCCTTGACGATGGGGTCAAAAAAAGTCCAGCTAGCTTCCACAGCGTCACTGCGGGTAAAAAGTGTTGGGTCGCCGAGCATGCAGTCCTCAATGAGGCGTGAGTAGGCGTCCTCAGTGGGTACGCCACCTAGCTTGTCGTAGGTAAAGTCCATGGAGACCTGCTTGATCTCAAACCCGGGGCCAGGGACTTTCATGCCAAACTTTAGGGCCGTACCCTCGTTGGGTGCGATGCGTATGGTGAGACTATTGGGGACACTGTGGCCATCAAGCGAACCAAAGATCTGGAGAGGTGCGTTTTTGAAGTGGACAACAATCTCGGTGACCTTGGTAGGCATCTGCTTGCCGGTACGGATGAAAAAGGGGACTCCACTCCAGCGCCAATTATTGACAAAGAGCTTGATGGCGACGAAGGTCTCGGTGCGACTGTCGGGGCGCACTTTGTCCTCCTCTCGGTAGCCCTTGAGGGTGTCGCCTCGATAGGTACTGGCGATATACTGTCCTCGGATAGCCTGCGTCTTGATCTCGTCACGGGTGAGAGGCTTGAAGGCTCGGTAGACTTTGACCACCTCGTTGCGAAACTCCCGAGCGCCAAAGGCCATGGGTGGCTCCATGGCAACGAGGGCCAGGAGCTGGACAAGGTGATTTTGGACCATATCACGGAGTGCACCGGCATCGTCGTAGAAGCCCCCTCTCGTTCCCACCCCCATGTCCTCGACTGCTGTGATCTCGACGCGGTCGATGTAGTTGCGGTTCCACAGAGGCTCAAAGAGTCCGTTGGCAAACCGGAGCGCCAGTATGTTTTGGGCGGTCTCCTTTCCGAGATAGTGGTCGATACGGTAGATCTGATCCTCGTCAAAGGCCTCACGGTAGATGGCACTGAGTCGACGAGCACTCTCGAGATCATAGCCAAAGGGTTTTTCGACAATGATCCGGCGGGTCTGCTCGGTGCCGTAGGCGTGTCCATGGTTGAGCCGAACAGTGGCTAGATGACCTGGAATAACACCGTAGAGACTAGGTGGTGTGGCAAGGTAAAAGAGGTAGTTGCCGTGATTGCCGATCTCTGCATCAAGGGTTTCCAGGGCCTCTTTTAGAGCTGGATAGTCCTTGGCCTGCCCTGGGTCCATAGCATGGTAGCGAATGTGGTCAACAAAGCTCTTCACCAACTCTTCGTCGTACTCTGCGGGCAAGAGGTGGCGCAAGAGATTGGCGGACACGGTCTCGCGGTAGCCCTCATCCGCATAGGTGGTGCGGGCACATCCAACAATCCTAAAGCCCTCAGGCATACGTCCTTTTCGGTAGAGCTGGTAGAGGGAGGGCATGAGCTTGCGCATGGTGAGGTCGCCTGACCCGCCAAATATAACAAGCACCAAAGACTTGGGTAAAATACGCTTGTACTCTGTATCAATCATGGTAGTGAGACTCTAGACGTTGTAGACAGAACTGGAGACACCACTGCCGGTGCTGGTCCAATCCTCGTGGAAAAACTCGCCACGATTACGATCGGTCCGCTCAAAAGTATGTGCACCGAAAAAATCACGCTGCGCCTGCAGTAGGTTGGCCGGGAGGTTTTCGGTGGTAAGGGAGTGGAAGTAATTGAGCGCAGAATTCATGGCTGGCATGGGAAGACCACACTGCACCCCCAGCGCAACGACCTCTCGCCAGTCATCTAGGCTCCCCTGCATCTCTTGGCGGAAGTAGCAGTCGAGGAGGAGATGACGCAAGCCCGGGTCACGAGTGTAGGCATCGGCAATATCGGCCAAAAAGCGACTCCGAATGATACAACCGGCGCGCCAAATCTTGGCAATGGCGGCGAGGTCAAGCCCCCATCCCCGCTCCTCAGAGGCGGCAGACATCACCTGGAAGCCCTGAGCATAGCTAACCAACTTGCTGGCGTAGAGGGCACTTGAGAGCTTATCCGACATCTGTCCCGCCGGTGCCTGTGGTAGGAGGTGCAGACCGTATGCCTCGCTCGCCTCACAGCGTAGCCCCTTCATCGCCGATAGGCTCCGCTCGTAGACAGCAGTGGCAATGAGATTGAGCGGAACCCCGTACTCAAGCGAATTGATGACACTCCACTTACCGGTACCCTTTTGTCCTGCGGCATCGAGAATGTGATCCAAGAGGTACCCCTCCGACAAGGGATCGCGATGGCGGAGGATAGATGCGGTAATCTCGATGAGGTAGCTCTCAAGACGCCCGAGGTTCCACTCGGCAAATACATCGGCCATCCGCTCGTTGTCGTAGGCAAGGATTCGCTTCATCATGAAGTAAGCCTCCGAAATCAACTGCATGTCACCGTACTCAATCCCATTGTGGATCATCTTGACAAAGTGTCCGGAGCCCCCGCCCCCTACCCACTCACAGCAAGACGTGCCATCCGGTGCCTTGGCCGCAATCTTTTGCAAGATCGGCAGGACATACTCGCGCGCCTCCACTGCACCACCGGGCATGATCGAAGGACCGTTGAGCGCGCCCTCCTCACCTCCGCTGACACCGGATCCGACAAAGTAAACACCTCGCGCGTAAAGGTCTCGGACGCGACGCTCGGTATCAAGGTAGTTGGAGTTGCCCCCATCGATCACAATGTCTCCTGGGCTAAGGTAGGGCAAAAGCTGGTCAATAACCTCGTCAACCGGATTGCCGGCCTTGACCATCAGCATGATGCGCCTAGGACACTCCAGAGACTCGACAAAAGACTGAATCTCCTTGTATCCCTCAAAGTGCTTGCCGGGTGCAAGCTCGTTCATAAAGTAGTCAACCCGCTCCGGGCGATGGTTGTAGACCGAGACCTTGAATCCATTTCGCTCCATGTTCAAGGCTAGATTGCTTCCCATGACGGCAAGGCCAATCATTCCAATATCTGACTTACTCATAGGCTTGTATTTCTGTAAAATAACTTGATCTAACAAATGATTTTTGAATAATCTGTTTACAAACTTACCACTAAAAGGGACACCTTTAGTGCCAAATAGTACGAAAAAGAGAAGTTTCCATCCCTTTTCTGTAGATTTGTGGGACTAAAAACAAGTTGTTTAACACTCAGGTCACATGAATAAAATCGTAAGCAAAAAGTACCTTTCGGAAAAAGTGGTACAAATGGAGATTGAGGCTCCGCGCATCGCCAAGTCTAGGCGCGCGGGGCACTTTGTGATAGTCCGTGTGGGCAAACTAGGCGAGCGGATACCGCTCACGATTGCCAATTCGGACCTAGAGAAAGGGACGATCACCATTGTCGTACAAAACGTGGGACGCAGCTCCAGTAAGCTTTGTGCTCTGGAGGAAGGTGAGTACGTCACCGACGTGGTAGGTCCTTTGGGACAAGCCACTGACGTCCGCAAGTATGGCACAGTCGTCTGCGCCGGTGGAGGTGTGGGGGTAGCCCCTATCTACCCGATCGTGCAAGCCATGCACAATGCCGGTAATCGTGTCATCGTCGTACTGGCGGCGCGCACCAAAGATCTCCTCATTCTAGAAGAAGAGATGAAAGCAACAGCCGACGAGGTCGTAATCATGACCGATGACGGCTCCTACGGTAAGCAAGGCGTTGTTACGGTTGGTATAGAAGAGGTCCTAAAGCGCGAGCCGGTAGACTTGGTGGTGACAATCGGACCTGCTATCATGATGAAGTTTGTAGCTGACCTGACCAAAAAATATGGTGTCCGGACAATGGCGAGCCTGAATACCATCATGGTTGATGGGACAGGAATGTGTGGTGCCTGCCGCGTAACCGTAGGTGGAGAAACAAAATTTGTATGCGTGGATGGTCCGGAGTTTGATGCTCACCAAGTGGACTTTAATGAAATGTTGCTCCGCATGAGCGCCTTCCGAGATCAAGAACTACTCACTAACCAAAAGAAATAAAAGTGCCATGGTCGATACAGAGCTAATCAAAGCAAGAAGAACGGAGGCGTGGCGTGCGGACCTCCGGAAAAGCATTAAGGCCAAAGATCGCATGGGAATGGAGCGGGTAAGCATGCCGGCACTTGACGGTGCATATAGAGCGCATAACCACGAAGAGGTTAACCAAGGGCTCACCCCGGAAATGGCGGTAGAGGAGTCTCATCGTTGTCTCGACTGCCCGGATCCTACCTGCATGACTGGTTGCCCGGTAAGTATTCACATCCCAACATTTATCAAAAATATAGAGCGCAAGGAATTTTTGGAAGCGGCAAGAATCATCCGCGAGACCAGTTCCCTACCCGGTGTGTGTGGGCGTGTCTGCCCGCAAGAAAAACAGTGCGAAAAGCATTGTATCTATACGGTTCAGCTCAAAAAACAGGCCGTAGCCATAGGTTACCTTGAACGCTTTGTCGCAGACTACGAACGCCAAGCTGTAGAGAAAGGGAAAGCCCCCAAGACAAGTGCCCCCCCTGCACCAAACGGCAAGAAAGTGGCCATCATCGGAAGTGGACCGGCCGGGCTCTCCTGTGCCGGAGACCTAGCCAATCTAGGGTACGATGTCACCGTCTTTGAGGCTCTACACGAATTGGGCGGAGTACTCCGGTATGGGATCCCCGAGTTTCGCCTGCCAAATAATATAGTGGACTTTGAGTTGGATCAAATGAAAAACCGTGGGGTGAAATTTGAGACCAACACAATCGTGGGCAAAACGATGTCCTACCAGGACCTAAAGGACGAGGGGTACAAGGCAATTTTTGTCGGGAGCGGTGCCGGATTGCCACGCTTCATGCATATTCCCGGCGAAAACTTGGTCGGTGTGATGTCCAGCAATGAGTACCTCACCCGCGTAAACCTCATGCAAGCCAACAACCCGGCTTCAGACACCCCAATAGCCAAAGGCAAGCGTGTGGCCGTAATCGGTGGTGGCAACACCGCCATGGACTCCGTTCGAACAGCACTGAGACTCGGTGCCGAAAGGGCAATGATCGTCTATAGACGAAGTGAAGAAGAGATGCCTGCACGACTGGAAGAGGTCCACCATGCGAAAGAAGAAGGGGTGGAATTTCTGACCCTGCACAACCCGATTGAGTACCTCGATGATGGGAAAGGAAAGATCCGAGCCATGCTTCTCCAAAAGATGGAACTGGGAGAGCCCGATGCGAGCGGTCGACGCAAGCCGGTCCCGATAGAGGGAGACGTGGTGGAAATAGAGGTGGATGAGGTAATCGTCAGTGTCGGTGTCTCGCCCAACCCTATAGTTCCTCGTGCATTCAAAGGGCTTAACATCACGCCAAAAGGGACAATCAGCGTCAACGAAGAAACCAACCAAAGCGATCTCCCCGATGTCTTTGCTGGCGGAGATATTGTCCGAGGTGGAGCAACAGTGATACTAGCCATGGGGGACGGCCGAAAAGCAGCCGCCGGTATCCACCAATATCTTAGTGGCATAGAGTAGTCATGCCCTTTGTCAAATCCATTTTTTGATATACCTTTGTGTCACCCTTAGAGGGCGTACAAAACAACAACAATCTTAAATCCTTTTTTGAACATATGAAAAAGATTTTAGCGCTTGCCACAGTCGTCGCATTTGCATTGGTGGGCTGTAGCAAAAATGAGTTCAAACTGACTGCGGAAAACCTTCCTGAAGAGCTGAACAACCGGGTCGTGTACTTCATGATGGAGACTGATCCGGAGCCTTTTGACTCTGTGACGATCATGGATGGCAAGTTTGAAAAAACTTTTGCAGATCCTACTCCTGACCACATCATCTACGCAAAGATCGGCGATGATTTCGTAAAGCTTATTCCTGAAAATGCACACATCCGTCTCGTAAAATCTGACGTTGAGGGCATGTCCTACGAGGTGCAAACAGATAATGCTAAGAGCCTAAACAGCCAGCTCCAAGCTTTCTCCAAGGAAATGAACGAGGCACTCGTACCAATCCAAAAAGAGTATGCAGAGGTTGCCAAACTCAACAACGAGATGCAACTCAACGAAGAGACTCCGGAGGAGGAACTCAACAAGATCGAGGAGCGTGTCAAGGAGATCGGCAAGCGCTATGGCGAAATAAGTAACAGCATCACTCGCAAATACTACGAGGCCAACAAAGACAACATAGTTGGTGAAGTCGTATTTGGCGAAATCAACTTTGATGGAGACAAGGAGTGGATGGAAGCTTACGAAGCCGCAGGAGATAACATCAAGAACAACAAAAAATACCAATCACAGTACAACAAGCTGAAGTCCGCATCAGAGACTATGGTGGGTATGCAGTACAAAGACTACACGATAGAGGATGGACTCGGTAATAGCGCACAGCTGAGCGACTACCTCAAGGACGGTCGCTACCTACTTGTTGACTTCTGGGCATCATGGTGTGGTCCATGTCGCAACGCCATGTCTCACCTTGCACAACTAAACAAAGACAAAGCCAGCAAACTACGTGTCCTGAGCATTGGTGTGTGGGAAGAGAAAATCGAAGACAACGAGAAAGCAAAGCAAGAGCTGAACATGACCTGGGAGACTCTGTTCGACAAGGATAGCAAAGCTGCTGAGATCTATGGTATACAGGGCATCCCAACTCTGCTCCTCATCTCTCCGGAAGGTGAAATTGTTGCCCGCACGCACAGCCCCAAAGAAATTGACGAAAAACTCGCTGAACTAAACCTCTAAACAAAGTAAGCCCTCTAACACGTCTAGTAAACTAAGGCTGGGAACAAGGTCCGTCAAAGTACTTACTTTGACGGACCTTTTGTTTTCCAAATAAATAACATCAATTTGATAGCGATCCATTACCTTATAAGCCAAAGCATTCCCTAGAATAAAGTATATTTGTCACCAAAAGATTCTTATTAAATCATACAACCACAACTAAAATGTCAAATACCACCACACTTTCCAAAGCCCACAGCGGTCAGACACTTCGCGACAATGTCTTTGTCCGATGGACCATGCTAATACTCATTGCCTTGACCATGCTTTTCGCATACATGTTTGTAGACGTCCTCTCCCCGTTACAGAGTCAGCTTGCGGAGCACCTAGGCTGGGATGGCAAGATTTTTGGAGCATACGCAGGTAGCGAGTTTTTTGCAAACGTCTTTTTACTCTTTCTTATTTTTGCAGGTATCATCTTGGACAAGATGGGGGTACGATTTACGGCCATCCTTTCCGGATCACTCATGGTCCTTGGTGCCGGAATCAAGGTCTATGCGCTCAGCCCTGCACTCAACGAGGGTGGTACGTTCATTTACGACCTTCTGAATAGCTTCTTTACAGGATTCCCTGTTTCAGCCAAGCTCTCCTGCTTTGGCTTCGCCATATTCGGCATGGGCTGTGAGATGGCCGGTGTGGCTGTATCACGAGCCATTGTCAAGTGGTTCAAGGGTAAAGAGATGGCCATGGCAATGGGGATAGAGATGGCTGTGGCACGCCTTGGAGTATTTGCTGTACTCAATACCACCCCACGGATACACGAGTGGATGCTGGGACGACTCGACTCAGCCCAAGGAATGGACGCTCTTCGTGCCATCCAAGCTCCGGTATTTTTTGTCTTTATCCTGCTTTGCATAGGATTACTTATGTACCTCATTTATGGAGTTTTTGACAAGAAGCTCGAAGAGCAAGAAGTTGCACAACGTATAGCAATGGATCAAGAGGAAGAGGAGCCATTCAAATTTTCAGACCTAAAGTACGTCTTTGGTAGTAAAATATTCTGGCTCGTTGCACTTCTTTGCGTACTCTACTACTCCGCCATCTTTCCCTTCCAACGATTTGCGACGAATATGCTAGAGAGCAATCTTGGGCTAGAAAACGCCACTGCCGCAAGCATATTTAGTCTCTTCCCGGTTGGAGCCATTATTATCACACCATTTCTAGGACTATTCTTGGATAGAGTGGGAAAGGGAGCGACAATGCTGATGCTCGGAGCCATACTCATGATCATCTGCCACCTTACCTTTGCTATCTATCCATTCGATAGCTCCACCACCTCCATCATAGTTGCCCTATGCGCCATTATTGTACTAGGCATATCATTTTCTCTGGTACCAGGTGCGTTATGGCCATCAGTTCCAAAGTTGCTGGACGAAAAGATTCTTGGCTCAGCATATTCTGCGATATTTTTTATCCAAAATATAGGACTCCTGCTGACACCTATCGCCATTGGTACCATACTTGATGCAACAAACCCCGATGTCAAAGCCGGACAAGCACTCAACTACACTCCGGCTATGCTGGTATTTACCGGGTTTGGGGTACTGGCACTGATTATAAGTGTTGTGCTCAAAGCCTATGATAAAAGTAAAGGCTACGGACTAGAAAAGCCCAATATCAAAAAGTAACTGCCATGATTTTGCATCACTAAAAAAATAGACAGATAGCCACTATACAGGCCAATTGGTCAGGACAATCAAGTAGGAGGAAAACATTGATATATTTTCTTCCTACTTTTGTTTTCGTCAATCACCTCATAAGGGGCGTACACGACGATTCGTCAATACGCCCATATCATCACCTAAAGACTTATGGAAAGTGCCTGTCGCACGCGAGAAAGGAAAGAGGGATGTCCATGATTACGGACATCCCTCTTTCTTAATAAAAGTAACTAGTTTTTTAAGCTGGTCGGGATAGGCAGACTCGAACTGCCGGCCTCCACGTCCCGAACGTGGCGCGCTACCAACTGTGCTATATCCCGATTATTAAGCTATTGCTCCATCTCCAATAAGGGTGCATCCAAGCCCATAAGGAAGGGCCTATTGATACTTTCTTCAAGCGAGATCATTGTCTCCGTAGAGACAACTCCGTCAATAGCTTGTATCTTCGAGCGCAGGATCTCCATCAGATGATCGTTGTCTCTTGCAAAAAGCTTGATCAACATGGAATATGGTCCTGTAGTGTAATGACACTCTGTCACTTCAGAGATCTGCTCTATCCGCTTCCTAACAGCATCATAGAGCGATCCACGCTCCAATATAATACCTATATAGGTAAACGTTTTGTAACCAAGTTTCTTATAGTCAATCTTATATCCAGATCCTATAATCACACCCTGATCTATAAGTCGTTGCATCCGCCAATGCACCGATGCCCTTGATATTCCTAATTTCTCTCCGATATCTTTGTGCGGGATCCTTGCATCCTGCATCACCATTCGGAGTAGGCTTAGGTCAATCCTATCTAGATTAGGCATATACGTAGTGGATACTTACTTTTATATTTCACTGTGTTTTCGGTTACGGCACAAAGTTACAAAAATATTAGTTCTCCTCCTCATTTGAAGCAACATTTTTCAATTCCTCCAGTATCTTATCAACCTCTGCCCCGACCTCTTTTATTTTCTCTCGACAGTGTTTGATTAGTGCTGTTACCTGTCGGCTTTTTTCAAGGACTTCATCTATTGGCATCTTTTCGCTCTCCAACTGTCTCAGAATTGTCTCAGCCTCAGTGATTGCCGCATCGTAACTCAACTCTTGGATCTCTTCTGAATTATTCATCTCTATTTGGGTCTTGTGTTTCTTGAATTCTCACTATGGTTGCTTCTGCCTCACCATCCATAAGCAATAGTCGTATTTTGTCATCAGGATCTATTTGACCAATGCTAGTAATTGAGGTCCCATCTTTCAACACAGGTATAAAACCTCGTTGCATAATCATTGTTGGATTGTATAGGTTTGCGACACGATCCATGTGTTGCAATTGCTCCTCCCGACTAGGAACAAGACTAGTAAGGAGTGCTAAAGCCCTTGTCTTGATGTGTGATACCAGAAGAGTTTGATTGCTCAAACTTGCTTTCGCTCTGTGCAATAGTGTTTCATAATCCTTGAGACTATCCCTTAGCCGTTGCCACATGTGCCTATCATTTTCCCTCAGTACAGTTTGGAAATGAAAGGAGAGATATTCTATACGATTTATGGCATTGGTATACGCGCTATGCAACAGCCTCAATGAGCTTTGGCAAAGATTGTTGAGGCGCCCAGTTTCGCTTCGCTCCAAATGATATAGGTGTTGCTGTAAGCGAGAAACCGCATAGGCTTGTCTTTGTGCCACAGTTCTTAGTTGGTCAGAGAGGAGGGCCTTTACTTGTTTCTGAATAGTGATGATCTTGCCCAACTGTAGCAACATGCGTTGCACTAAAAACTCTGCCAGGGCAGTGGGGGTTTTCAGCCTAGTATGAGCCACCATGTCGGCAATGGAGGTGTCCTGTTCGTGTCCTATTGCCGTAAGGACAGGGATAGGGAAATTGGCGATATACGAACACAGCTCATAGTCGTCAAAAGCCGCCAAGTCCATTTTGCTACCGCCACCTCGAAGTATGAACAAAGCATCGTAATCGGATATTCGATTGAGGATTTGCAACATTGCCTGATAGATTGATGCTGTCGTTTTTTCGCCTTGCATCAATGCGGGATATAGGTCAATTTGAAACAAGGACCCAAGACCACTCTGAGACACCTGGTTCTGAAAGTCACCCCACCCTGCCGCACTTTCTGATGTTATGACGGCAATCCTTTGTAGCAAAAGAGGTAAGTGGTTGTGCTTATTTAGATCCATGACCCCATCCGCCTGAAGTTTTTGGATGGTCTCTTTTCGCTTCCGCTCTAGGTTTCCAAGCGTGTAGTCAGCATTTATGTCATAAATGGTCAGGCTAATCCCATACTGTAGGTGCATCTCTACTTGCACTAGGAGCATTAACTCCATGCCAATATCAGGAGCTTGCCCCGTGGCCTCGACAAATTTTGGGATAATACGACCGGCGATGCTTTCCCAAAGATTTCCCCTTACCTTGGCCACTACTTGGCCGTTTTGCACTTCTGCCAGATCGAAGTAATAATGACGCCTGATGCTAAGGCCTGTTACTTCAGCCACTATCCAATAACTACCACCGAAAGCCCCCTTGATAGTGTTGCGAACATAGGTTAGCAGATCACTGAGGCGTATGGCATTTACCTGTTCAGTATAGATATTGGACGCTAAAAGACTCATATATTGCTCCTTTCACGCAGAAAAGCAATGAGTTTCATAATAGCACGTCCACGGTGACTAATCTGGTTTTTATCATGCTCCGACAGCTCTGCAAACGTTTTGTCAGTGCCTTCTGGTTGAAATATTGGATCGTACCCAAATCCTCGTTCACCCCTTCTGGATGATGTGATTTGTCCGTGTACCTCACCGACAAACAAGTACTCTTGCCCATTCAAAATAAGCGCAAGAACCGTCTTGAATGTAGCATCACGATCATTGCTATCACGTAGTTCGTGGAGAAGTTTCGTAATATTTTCGTCTGCTGTACATTGTTCACCGGCATACCGAGCTGTATAGACCCCAGGACGCCCCCCAAGAGCACGCACCTCTAGGCCGGTATCATCTGCCAAAACATTACCTCCATGGCGCTTATACCCTTCCCTTGCCTTGAAAATCGCATTTTCCTCCAGTGTCGCTCCATCCTCCGGGATGGGCACACTGTCGTCAATGTCACAAAGAGATTGCACATGATACGGGAGGCATGCTTCAGAAAAAAGCAGACTTATCTCATGAACTTTGTGTTCATTATGCGTAGCAAGAAGGAGATTATTTTCCATGATTTTCGGGGGCCTCTACTTCTGATCCCTCATGAGTATCCATTATTTTTGTAGGCAAATCCTTCGCAGTCGTAGTCATATTTGACTTTGATGGCACTCCATCAGGAGATTCTATTTTGATCTTTTGCTTATTGTTGTTTACCTTGATTATATCAAACCCCTGACCGAACACGCCACGCACCAACGTCTGAGTAATAAAGGCATTGGGATCAGTTTCCTTGACAATCCGGAAAATCTGGTTGGCCTCCGTCCGTCTGGCAATGACCATCATGATTTTCACCTCATTCTTGGTATATGCGCCCTCTCCATTGAGCAAGGTACATCCACGATTTACCTCAGTAAGTATCCTTTTGCTTATCTTATCATGCAATGCAGATATGATAAAGAACTGCATGCATTGACGGTATCCATTTAGATAAAAATCGACTGTGAGATTGGCCACCGCCACCTGAAGTATAGAGTAGAGTAACTTATCCGGATCCCTAAACAAGAAATATGAAGATGCCAAAATGACTCCATCCATCAGCATCAGAGCTCGTCCGATAGTTATAGGACGATACTTGTTGATAATCATGGCTAGGATATCAGTACCACCGGTGGAGCCATTGGCCGAAAAAACAATACCCAACGAGCAACCCACACCTATTGCCCCTAGGACTACAGCAAGTGCAGGATCATGTGGCAACAAAGGCTCAGGAAAGAAGTTACCCACTACTTTAATCATAGCACCAACGATCACCACCCCAAATGTGGTACGTATCGTAAACCTCCAGCCTAGGATTATGATGGCGAGGATAAGTAGGGTCAGGTTGATGATATTGTATGGGATAGCCATATCAATATTGAGTGCCCATCCTATCACAGAAGCCACACCAGCTAAACCTCCGGTCGTAATATTGTGAGGATATATAAACCCTCTAAAGCAAAACGAATAAAGCGTAATGCCTACTATAATCATGAAGTAGTCTTTGACTTCGTTTCGAAGCATTTGTTTGTTGACATTCAAGCTCAGCATGGTGGTTTTCTATTTAGATTAAGTACTGCAATCCTTTCTTTATTTGGATGTAACAATGTTCACAATTCTTCCCGGGACCACTATCACTTTTAGCACACTCTTTCCCTCCAGTTGCTTTTGGACATTTTCATCTCCCAGCACCCGCTCTTCAATGGCCTCTTTTGAAAGGTTCGCCTCCAGCTTTATTTGAAGTCTGACTTTTCCATTAAAAGAGACGGGATAGTTGATCACACTCTCTTTAAGGAAAGCTTCATTATACTCCGGAAATGGCTCCGTGGTGATACTTGTGTTGTGTCCAAGCTTGTTCCAAAGCTCCTCTGCAAGGTGTGGAGCAAAGGGAGACAATGCGACAAGCAATGGTTCAAGGATTTTTCTCTTATTGCACTTCAGGCCTTGCAAATCATTGACACATACCATGTAACCACTAACACTGGTATTGAATGACGCAGTCTCAATACTTTGGGTTACCTTTTTCAGCATCGTGTGCAACACCTTGTACTCCTCGTTACTTGGGTTTTCCTCCAAGACCTCAAATTGATCATCTTGGTTATAAAACAGGCCAAATACTTTCCGTAGGAAGCGGAAGACACCATCAATGCCATTCGTATCCCATGGTTTGGATTGTTCCAGAGGGCCCAAAAACATCTCATATATCCTCAGTGTATCAGCACCATAGTCCCGAATAATATCATCCGGATTGACGACATTGTGGTACGACTTGCTCATCTTCTCGATCGCCCAGCCACATGTATAGGTTCCATCCTCATCTAGTACGAAAGTAGCATTCAAACGATCCGGCTGGGACTTTTTGAAGGCCTCCAAATCCAACCTATCATTGTGTACAATCCCTATATTGACGTGAATTGGCTGAACATCGTACTCATCCTTTTTTGTCGCTGTCACATAGCAGTCTGTCCCCTTGACCCTATATACAAAGCTTGATCTTCCCTGGATCATACCTTGGTTGATTAGCTTGCGATAGGGTTCGTCCTCGCAAATATAGCCGAGGTCAAATAAAAACATGGTCCAAAACCTGCTATATATCAAGTGTCCTGTGGCATGCTCCGTTCCCCCGATATAGAGATCAACATTACGCCAATACTTATTGGCGGCTGAACCTACGAGGACATCGTTGTTATGGGGATCCATAAAGCGAAGATAGTAGGCCGAGCTGCCTGCAAACCCGGGCATGGTGCTGAGTTCCAGAGGATATCCCTCCTTGGTCCGCCAGTTGGTTGCACGTCCCAGAGGTGGTTCTCCTTGCTCGGTCGGCAGGTACTTATCTACTTTGGGGAGTTCTAGAGGTAGCTCTTGCTCGCTTAGGCAATACGGGATACCATCTTTGTAGTATATCGGGAATGGCTCTCCCCAATACCGTTGACGGCTGAAAATAGCGTCACGCAGACGGTAGTTAACCTTTGTTTTTCCAAGATTTTTCTCCTCTAGGTAGCGTCTCATTTTGCCAATGGCTTCCGATACAGAGAGACCATTCAGGAAATCTGAGTTTATCACAGTTCCCTCTGTTGAGTCCACCGCTTGTTGCCATTGAGCCGGATCCGGATCGACCTCTCCACTATTCGGTTGTACAACCTGCCGTATAGGCAAGCCAAAGTGGCGAGCAAAAGCAAAGTCACGACCATCATGTGCCGGCACAGCCATCACAGCTCCGGTTCCATAGCCAATAAGCACATAGTCGCTGATCCACACCGGTATTTCCTCTCCTGTAAGAGGGTGAATCACATACCCACCGGAAAAGACGCCACTGACCGAGTGATCAATCATTCGCTCCCGCTCGGTGCGGAGGGTTGTTCTACGGAGATAATCATCCACCGCATCTTTTTGCTCTTCAGAGGTCAAAAGCTGGACATACTCACTCTCCGGCGCCAACACCATGAATGTAACACCATACAAAGTGTCTGCACGAGTGGTAAATACGGTTACACTCTCCTCTCCTCCTTTGATCCTAAAATTCACCTCCGCTCCACTTGATCGTCCTATCCAGTTACGCTGGGTTTCCTTTAGCGCATTGGTCCACTCAAGTTTTTTCAGTCCATCCAGCAAGCGCTCGGCGTAGGCTGACACACGCAAGCACCATTGCTTCATCATACGCTGTGTCACAGGATATCCGCCACGTATAGACAACCCCTCACTCACCTCATCATTGGCAAGCACAGTACCGAGCTCTGCACACCAATTGACCATTGTTTCACCGAGGTAGGCAATTCTATAGTTCATCAAGACGGCCTGCCTCTTCTCTTCCGAATAATTATTCCACTCATCAGCAGTAAATGAGAGCGGTTCGGTCTGGGCCACATTCAGTTGGGCTGTTCCATTTTTCTCAAAGTGCCCGACTAGGTTTTCTATCGGTTCGGCCTTGGAGGTCGAATTGTTGTAGTAGGAGTGAAACATTTTGATGAATGCCCACTGGGTCCACTTGAAGTAATCGGGGTCAGACGTTCTGAACGTCCGGCTCCAATCATAGCTAAATCCGATATTTTTGAGTTGATTCGTGTATCGTCTGGTGTTTTCATCCGTCGTAACCCCAGGGTGTTGTCCGGTCTGGATGGCATACTGCTCAGCCGGTAGGCCAAACGCATCATACCCCATAGGGTGCAGGACATTGTAGCCCTTGTGTCGCATATATCGACTAAGGATGTCAGATGCAATATAACCCAGTGGATGCCCCACATGCAATCCGGCACCGGAGGGATATGGGAACATGTCCAAAACGTAGAACTTGGGGCGTGAAGAGTCCTCCACGACCTTATAGGTTCCCTCTTCTTCCCACTTCTTTTGCCACTTTTTTTCTATTTCGGTAAAGTTATATTCCATACTGCTTAAAACTATCAGAATGTGGTAGTTGTATTCCTATGCAGATTTACTCTGCCCATATCGTACACAAAAGTACCAAAAAAAGCCTACTACATACCTAGAGAGGGTGGGTGTTGCATGAGCAACACCCACCCTCTCTAATCTAGGTCACTACACTTCACATCATGTTGTGAAGTCAGTGTCATTGGTCTTCATTTCAAAAAAGACTGACCATTCATTTCCATCGGTAGTCACCTGAGCTTATACATCGCCAGAGTGCATTGGCAGTCACCTTATCTAGGATCACACCTCGCTGGGCATAAAAGACAGTGTGTGCCCAACCATTTGTTTGTGACCACAGGTTGTCCTTTTTAGACTTATAGCCAAGGCCCCCGATAAGCTCTACTCTTGGATTAACATTATCTAGCTCCAATAAGAGGCTGGCTTCGCTCGTGCTCAGGTCTGTACACACAGAGTATACCACCTGATCGTCTGTGGCACTCCGGCTAACCCAGGCATTCACCGCCCTGGACTCCGGGTCATCACTCGACCAAAAAACGACAATACTTTGTTCTTCGTTTTTTAGATCATTGAGCCACCTAACACCACCTACTTCAATACTTGGAAGCAACTCTCCTTTGTCATAGCCATAGTCAGCATCAGCAGTAGAAACCACTTTTCCCGACATCAGGGGCAAAGCAATAGCAAGAGTAAGCATTCCAAGGACGAAAGTGCTTGATCTCATAAATATGTATTTAGTTGACAATCTCCCTGAGCCGATCTCCAAGTAATGGAGTCCACAGCCCCGGGCGTCCGAGTCTCGGAACCTTTTGCCCCACCCACCTCTGTGGGTGACCTACTCACTAAACTTTGGACGTACGATTCTCCAAAAACACGACTTCCAAAATCTAGAAAGCGACTGCAAAGGTACCAAATACTTTTGACATAACTCGATTACTATCAAACCCATAACAAATACTTGCAAGAAACAGACCTTCCCAGTAGCCGGTCACGAGCCCCTCTAAAAAAGCCCTACAGTCCCATAGAAACAAGGCTTGGGCAATATGATCAAATCGGACTCAAGCCAAATCAACAGACCTGAAAACCAAGCCCCCCACAAACGATCACTTTACCCCCTGATTGCGCAGGCAAAAAATCCTTGATCCGTCTAAGCGATCGCTTCTATCCGTGAAAGGTTTTGCTTCTATCCGTGAAAGCGAACGTTTCTATCCGTGAAACTCAGCCCAACCTATAACCACCTGATTATCAAAATGTCCAAGAGGGGTGTTTTTTCAGCCACAAAATCACCTTTTTAGTCTTTTATGAAGAGGTATCCTCCTATGTGGCAACAGTAGGGTTTGCAGGCCTTTTTATCAGCGAATTTGATGCACAGAGGACGGACCGGGGAAAAACCGAGAGGCTAGGTTGTTGAGAGAGATGTCGGTATTTTCGGCCCATAGTCACCCATAATGAAGTACAACCGGCTTTGATTGTGCTTACCGCTTCGGTGTTATCCTCATTTCGGCAGAAGTCCCGAATGGTCGTTGTGAAATTTTCCGCAAGGGGTATCACTGAAGAGAAATTGGATGAGAGAAATGAGTATCTTTACACAATCAAAAGTGAGTGCGACACACTTTTCTTTGATTAGAAACAGACATTGTAGAGAAATTCAAGATTCCGTCACAGGCATGGGTAGAGCCCAATATGAGCAATCGGGGGAACCTCTTGCCCTATGGATGGTTGCCGGATTTTTAGACCGAATTTTCTCGAGGTATGACATGTAACCGATGAATTACAAAACTTACTCCTACAGCAGGCGTCAAACCACTCCGGTACACGTAGGACCGGTGACTATTGGTGGCCCACATCACATAGTTGTGCAATCCATGGCAAATGTGGACACCAATGATATTGATCAAAGTGTGCGACAAGCAATATCAATTGCCAACGTTGGTGGAGAATTGGTTCGGTTTACAACTCAAGGGGTACGCGAAGCCAAGGCCCTTGGCACAACTAGGAGCAGACTGAGCGACGAGGGCTACCACTTCCCTCTTGTTGCTGATGTCCACTTCAATCCCAAAGCAGCCTATGAAGCAGCCAAGTATGTGGAAAAGGTTCGTATCAACCCGGGCAACTTTTACGATCCAAAACATACCTTTCAGCACCTCAACTACACCGACAGTGAATATGCCAAAGAGGTAGATGCCCTACAACAAAGCTTTGGCGACTTTCTTGATCACTGTATAGCCCACCAGACAGCTATTCGCATCGGGGTCAACCATGGATCATTGTCTGATCGGATCATGAGCCACTATGGGGATACTCCGGAGGGTATGGTGGCCAGTTGCTTGGAATATCTCGAGGTGTGTCAG
Source organism: Porphyromonas sp. C0026D3 (assembly GCF_056590775.1). Classification (NCBI taxonomy): domain Bacteria; kingdom Pseudomonadati; phylum Bacteroidota; class Bacteroidia; order Bacteroidales; family Porphyromonadaceae; genus Porphyromonas; species Porphyromonas sp. C0026D3. The sequence continues at coordinate 42,308 of NZ_JBWPWU010000009.1, read as the reverse complement.
GCTAAAAACTTTTCAGATGTGGTCCTTTCAATCAAATCATCCAATACCGTCACTATGACGAATACTGTACGGCTATTGGTTGAAGAAATGGACAAAAGAGGAATGTCCTATCCGCTTCACCTAGGGGTTACTGAGGCAGGTGATGGTGAGGATGGACGTCTAAAAAGTGCCGTGGGGATCGGATCATTACTAGCTGATGGGCTCGGTGACACGATACGTGTGTCTCTGAGTGAACCACCGGAGGAGGAGATACCGGTGGCCAAACTTTTGGTGCAACTGACGGAAGGACTATCAATGGCTCCTGAAATCAGAGTCCCCGGCCCGTATCGCACCCCTATACGCAGTACAGAGACACCACTTGTGCTTCTTGATGATGCTCCAGAGCTAAGCAACCTGCGTAGAGAGGAGCAGCCGGATTACGTGATAACCAATGGTGGCAAATCAGGCCTTCCGATACTTTGTGAGGAGGAGCTTTTTATAGTAAGCGATGAGCAAGCTATCAGGATGAGTGATTTCCCGACGGATAAGCGCATTGTAGTTTGTCTCACGCACCCTGCCACCCCCATTATGCTCAAAGCACTTGATGAACACATGACCGCCCCCTACATTCTCCAACTAATCTGCAATGCACCACATTCTGAAGCCTCCGTTCGCCTAGGGTATTCCCTGGGAGGGGCATTGCTTCGCGGACAAGCGAGCGGCATTTGGATAAAAAGCAATGTGCTTACGCCTAGAGAATTGGCACACATATCTTTCGGCATACTCCAAGCCTCAAGACGACGAATATCCAAGACGGAGTTTATTTCGTGCCCAGGATGTGGCCGGACACTATTCGATCTGCAAGACACCGTGGCACGGGTAAAGGCAGCTACATGGCATCTGAATGGTCTCAAGATAGGCATCATGGGATGTATTGTCAACGGTCCCGGAGAAATGGCTGATGCTGACTATGGTTATGTGGGTTCGTCGCCCGGTAAGGTAGACCTCTACAAATCAAAAGAACGAGTCGCAAAAAACATTCCGCAAGAACAAGCGGTAAAAAGCCTTGTAGAACTAATCAAACAAAATAACGACTGGACCGAAGCTCCAAAACAAGATGACTGATCACGAATATACGATAGAACACAGTAGATATGACAACGGATTCAAAAACCGTGGTAGTATCGAAGTCATTGTGGGATCCATGTTTTCCGGGAAAACGGAAGAACTTCTGCGACGTGTTCGGCGAGCACTTTTTGCAAAACTACGGGTTGAGGTGTTCAAGCCGGCTATTGATATACGGTATTCTGTCGACAATGTGGTTAGCCATGACCAAAACAATATATCGGCCACTCCGGTAGAAGGGTCGGTAAACATTCTCCTTTTGGCATCAGATGCACAGGTGGTGGCCATAGACGAGGCGCAGTTTTTTGACGAAAGTATCATAAAAGTTGTCCAAGAGCTCGCCGACACCGGCATTCGAGTCATTGTTTCAGGATTGGATATGGACTTTCAGAGAGTGCCATTTGGTCCCATGCCTGCACTGATGGCTATTGCTGACACCGTGACCAAAGTCCATGCGGTCTGCGTGTCATGCGGTGCTCCTGCCATGTATTCCCATCGTCTGCTTCCAGGCAAGGAACAAATCGTACTGGGCGAAAAAAAAGAGTATGAGCCTCTCTGTAGACATTGCTTTCTGAAGCATACCACTGACAAAAACGACACAGGGCAACCCTGATGTTGCTAGACTGTCGTCTCTACAATGAATGGCATGAGAAAAGATAAGAGGCAAATACCAGTTCTGCAAAAATAATTATGGGTAACTTGGCAGAAACAGAAATAGCACCTACACGTTTGACTATGACCGCAACGACCGACTTCAAAACTCCACATACAAGAATCCTCCTAATCTACACCGGAGGAACAATAGGTATGATTGCGAACCCCGTGACCAATGCCTTGGAAGCCATTGACTTCACCTATATAGAAGAGCACTTACCAGAGATAAAACGTTTTGACTACAGCATCGAATCCTACTCCTTTGACCCAGTCATAGACTCTAGTGATATGGGGCCCAAGCACTGGATTAGAATCGTTGAAGTAATCGAGAAGAACTATGACCGCTACGATGGCTTCGTAGTTTTGCACGGGACAGACACAATGGCCTATACTGCATCAGCACTGAGCTTTATGCTTGAGAATCTGAGCAAGCCTGTACTGCTGACCGGCTCACAACTCCCTATCGGTATGATGCGTACAGATGGCAAAGAGAACCTACTTACCTCCATCGAAATTGCCGCAGCTAGGAGGAATGATGGCACGCCTGCGATTCAGGAGGTTTGTATATACTTCAACAACCTTCTCCTAAGAGGAAATCGGTGTACCAAATCTAGTGTAGACCACTTTGATGCGTTCACATCCCCCAATTATCCCAAACTTGCACACGTGGGTATCCAGATTCATTTCGATCAGTCAGTGATGTGGAGAAGCGCCAAATCCTCACCGCTGAGAGTACACAAAGGGCTAGACACAAACATTGAAGTCGTGACCATCTTTCCGGGAATCCCAGACTCCGTCCTAACATCTGCATTTGACACTCCGGGGCTTCGTGCTGTAGTCATGCAGACATTTGGGAGTGGAAATGCCCCTCTCAGCGAAACATTCTTGTCCACAATTCGGAGAGCGGTGAAAAACAATATCATCGTCCTAAATGTGACCCAATGCCAAGTGGGAACGGTCGTGATGAATCGTTACTCTACCGGAATCAAACTGGATGCGGCCGGAGTGGTTAGCGGTCATGACCTTACACTTGAAGCCGCTATCACCAAGTTAATGTATTTGCTTGGCACAGGGCTTTCCAACCAAGAGATCTGCAATTATTTAGAGCAAAACATTCGTGGCGAGCTAAGCAATTGATCAATCCATCCGACATGATAGATTTTGGCCCACTTTTTGTCGGGAATACGACAGCTCCACAGAGCCTCCACTTTAGGAGTCTCACAAGTGGAAGCTGTGGCAACTGTAGTATTCTCGGCTACAAAGGGAAGTACCTCATTCTAGATGCCGGTCTTGGGGTTCGATTGTTCCAACGAGAGGTGAAGAACCTAGGTATATCCCCACAACAATTCACAGGATTGCTGATCACCCACAACCACGCAGATCACCTCAGAGCCGCCCCACACATAGCGCAAAAATATTGCATCCCTATATACGCCACCCCAGAAGTGTGTCAAGTTATTCGGGAAAGTCGCAGAGTCCATGGAGATATCACAGCATACCTACGCCCCATAGAAGCCGAAAAACCTTTCATGATCGGTGAGATGGAGGTCAAAGCATTTGATGTTCCACACGATGCAATCCGGAATGTTGGTTATACGATCAGTACTCCCGACGGCATATTCTCTCTCATTACCGACATCGGGACTGTTACAGAGCGTGTAATTGAAGCTATCAAGGGTAGCAACTTTTTGATTTTTGAGAGTAACTACGATGAGGAGATGCTCCGCTCTGGTCCATACCCATTGGAACTAAAAAACAGGATCTCAGGGGAATTGGGGCATATCAGCAACCAAGTATCCGCTGAAACCATCGCTCAGAACTATCACCCCGGTCTAAAGTTTTTGGCAATGTGTCACCTGTCGGCTGAAAACAACAACCCAACACTGGCCCTAAAGACGATGAGTGACAGACTTGAACAGAGAGGGGTCCGGATAGGAGAAGACCTCAAGCTTGTCGTGCTGAAAAGGCGAGAAGTATCTCCACTTTTCTGCCTAAGCTATCAGCAATAGTTTACCCCTACTCCCGGTTTGTGAGTACTAAGCAGAAAGCTCCCGTAACAAACTACTTCTTTTCCTGCTGGGTATCCATGAGGTGAGCGTATTTTGCCCTTCGGGCAGCAGCACGCTTCTCGGCCTCATCCTTGATCAACATCCTACGACGCTGCGTAGGAGTCATATCGAATTGCCGACGACAAAAGACAGTGAAATGGCTGGAAGAGGAAAATCGAAAGTCCTTGATTATTTCCGCAAAAGAAACAGTCGGATCCGACAAGCGTTCATCGATGAACTTCGCCTTCTCAATTAACATCCAGGAGTACGGCGGCATGCCAAAAACATCCATGAATTCTTTCTTAAACTTCCGGACATTCTGTCCTCTAAGATCAGCAAGCTCTTGGACAGTGTCACAGCTCAAAAAGTTTTGGTGGACAAACTCCTTGAAGTCAATCTCTCGGCGTAACAAAGGAGATAACAACTGACTGATATCCTCTGGTGCATAGTATGCCGATATGACGAAGAAGATCTCCTTGAGCTTCATCTCCATAATATTTTTACACCACAAACGATCTTCATACAAAGCGACCACAGACTCAAGTGTCCGCCTCAACGGTTCATTGATCGGGAGTGATGTAAACTTATACTCCGCCGGCACATAGGGCTTTAGGTTGCTGATAGCAAACGTTGAACAAAGTTTTGCAGGCTTGTCAAAGTAAATGGAGCTGAGGCGAACGTGGTTTGCTTTTATCGTTATGTTGATGCTTTCCCCCACCCCTAAAAATAGGAAATAAGGCTCAGTCATCTCCACCGGCACAGAATCCTCAAAGACATACTCTGAAGGCCCATTCACAAAAATAAGCATGTAGTTGTCTCCACTGCTGATCCGGTAGACTTCACCATAGGACAGTTCGTCACTAAACACAGGGCACTTGTCGCCCGCATACATTGCGCACTCAATGTGACGCTGTATGTTTATCGGTTTCTCGCACATAGCTCTTATTGGCGAAGCAAAAACACTCCTGCACTCTCATCGCGAGCAGTACATGATATTCCGATATTGCTTCGGTTGTGATAAAATATAATTTTCACCTTGAAAAAGAAACCTCCTTTTAAAAACCTCGATAACACACGAAACAAAGAGGAGCATTTCTGGTGCAAATCTACAGATTCTTTTTGAAAAATGCCGTCCAAAATAGAGGAAAAAAGATCAAAAACAACAACTTTTTTTTGATTTCGTGTAGATGTGGCGACAAACACTCATAGCCAGAGCTCGACATGCCGCTACCCATAAAACTTTCACAACATACAAGTAGCTTATTCCTCAAATCACGACCTGGGTTCCTACGCGATTTGACCTACATTTCTCTCCTTATTGAGTGGACTTTTTAGGATGTAGACTGTTTCCGATAAAAAAGAAAGGTGAATGATTGAGCAAAAAATCGGTACCTTTGTGGATAGAGACCATAAATTGAACATTAGACCAAAAGATTGACGAAATCAGGATGAAAACAACTATTTTCGCAAAGCTTTCCGTTATTTTTGTTTTAGCTGGAGCCACACTGATGACCCCGTCCATAGCTCAACAAAATATAACACCAGGAATACCACTAGAAGCAGACTTTGCATGGCGAGTGTTCAAAAATGACACCATACTAAACACGATTTCCCCTGAGTTTCGTTCAATCTATACGGCACCTCATATGCCACTTGCATATGGCCAACGTGCTGGATATAGTCCATTCAATGCCACCACCTTTGCTCCATTGGTCTTTGATGTTGAAAAACTTCTGAGCCTGACTGCACCTGAAGACACGATCCGTAGCATTGTTTTGATGCAAAATCGGACACTATTCAACCAAGCCAAACCTATTGACACCCTAAAAGAGTTGACAAAAGATTGGCAAAAGAACACGCCTTTTGAAAAAAGCCAAGAGATGTACAGGGCCGGCATGGCTCTACGTGAACATATTTTTCGGACCCAGCCAGATCTTGTCATAGGCACAACATTAGGCCTTCCTCAGAAAGAAGAGGCGACGAGCATTAGTAGACGTGAGTATCATGGTGAGTTTCAGATACAGACGGATGACAGCCGGATCTTGAGTAACGTCGGCATTGCGAAAAAAGAAGTGGCACCAAAGTACTGGTTCAATGACATTCAGGCCGACATCCACTTCGCACAAAATCAGATTTCGTCCAACTGGCATAAGGGAGGACACAGCAGTCTAAATCTAAACAGCAGAGCATATTACAGTCTCACCTACAACCATTCAAAAGTGAAGTGGGTCAACACCATAGAGTACAAATTGGGGGTATTCACCCAAACGGAACAAGATCGTATGAAGTTTCAGATTGGTGAAGACATATTTAGAGCAGGGAGCAACCTCGGACTAAAAGCGTGGAAAAATTGGTACTATACGTTGGACGTTGGTCTTCGGTCACAGCTTATGGACAACTACTCTCCCAATCAGACACTCACCACCAAAGCCTTTGCCCCTATGATGCTAGACGCTGGTGTGGGTATCAAGTTTGATGTCGACAAACGTCGATTCTTGGAGAGTCCATTCAGCCGGTTTCGTTTTTCGGCAAACATGGCACCGGCATCTATACAACTAGTGTATACATGGTGCAACAACATTGACAAAAATAGGATCGGCCTCAAACAGGATCAAAAAATGAGATTTAGGCTTGGTTCTTCTGCCCGAATGAACTTGTCCTGGGACTTTACAAGCTACCTCACCTGGACATCTAGGGTGCTATACATCACCTCGTACAAACATATTGAGACTGAGTTTGAGAACTCAATCAGCTACTCCTTCAATAAATATCTTGCGACCAAAATCAACCTAAGCCTCAGGTACGATGACAGCGTGATATTGAAAAATCAACCCAAGACATTCAAAAACCTGCTACAGTACAATGAGCTGTTTAGCTTTGGGCTAACCTATAGGCTCTAAAACCCTCCTCCCATACCAGAGAATCCGATGATAGACCTCCCAGTAGCCTTTGTGCGCCAGTATGCTGACGTCTATGGAGTAGACAAACTAGCGATTCTCCAAGAGGGACTATCCGCTCCACAGCCAGTATCTATCCGAATTAACAGAGCCAAAGCCACATTCAGTGACCTTGCACTTGACAAAGTATTGTGGTGCGATGAAGGGATATACCTTGACCGACGACCGGTATTTGCGGCAGATCCCCTTTGGCATACAGGCGTGTACTATGTACAAGAAGCAGGATCAATGTTTTTGGGCCAATACTTGGCGAACAGGCATTCCAAAATCGTCGTAGATCTATGTGCAGCACCTGGAGGGAAGTCAACACTCTTGAGAGATACCTTTGGACTTGACACACTACTAATATGCAATGAGCCGGATATCAAGCGCGCTCGCATCCTTAGAGAAAATCTACTGCGCTGGGGCGCAGACGAGTGCATTGTCACATGTGCTAGTCCAGAAGCACTTAAGGCGGCCGGTCTGAAAGCTGACCTAATACTTGTGGACGCACCTTGTTCGGGTGAAGGAATGTTTCGGAAAGACCCAGATGCGATAAGGGAGTGGTCGCCGGGAAATGTTCGGATGTGTGTGGACAGACAACGAATCATCCTTGACGCCGCATGGGATATGCTAGAGGACGAGGGTATGCTGATCTACAGCACCTGTACACTAAACCAGGAGGAAAATGAGGGCCAAATCCACTGGCTAAAAGCGCACCATCCTGAAGCAGAGATCGTATTGCCTGATGTTGCCAACTTTCCAGAGGGAAGATCAGAAGAGGGCTATCGATTCTCACCGGGCACCACGAGAAGCGAAGGATTCACGATCTTTGGCATACGAAAACTAGGGGGTGAACATCAACAGATGCACCTTACCCACAAAAAGCCGATTCAGATGGGGGAACCGGCTTTTCTAAAAGAAGCCTTGGGAAAAGATACGCCGCTATGTGCATATGCAGACTGCTGGCACCAACTTAGCGAACGCGGTCAAGACCTTGTACGACACCTGCAAAGCAAAAACATACATCTATTGCTTGCCGGTGTTCCATTGGGTGCTCAAAAAGGAAACGATTTTGTTCCTCATCAAGGTTGGGTTTGTAGTCGATCTATTTCATCCAAGCTTCCCTACCCTAACCTCCGTATAGGCAAAAAAGAGGCAATAGCCATACTAAAAAGACACTCCATTACCCCGTGGCACGAGAGAGGCTACCATCTGCTGACCTATGAGGGGTACCCTTTTTGTATCGTAAAAAACATTGGGAACCGAGTCAACACACTTTTTCCAAAAGAGTGGGCAATAGTCAATAACAACCTAACCGTTGATGATATTCCCGACACCGTTTATCTATTCAACCGTGTATGAAACGGATTTTTTTTCTCTTCCTGCTTTCAGCCATTGGGCTAAGTTGCTACGCAAAGACCCAAATCAGTCTACTCACTGCAGGTCCAACTGATGAATATGTGTTTTTGCTATATGGACATACTGCACTCAGAGTCAGGACCGAGACACAAGATCTGGTATACAACTACGGCTACTTCTCCATGCAACAGGACAACTTTTTCCTAAACTTTATGCTGGGTAAGCCAATGTATTCGCTTGGAGTTACCTCCTTTGAGGACTTTCTATTGGAGTATGTTCTGCAAGGGCGTAGTGTAACCGAGCAGGTACTCAATTTTTCTGAAGAAGAGTGTGCCAAGCTGGAAAACAAACTCAAAAAGAATGCTCTTCCGGAAAACAGAGACTATAGATACAATTTTTACTTTGACAACTGCGCCACAAGACCACGCGATCTCATAGAACAGACGGCAAACGGCTTAGTGTACAACATTGATTCCGGTAAAATCCCAACTTTCAGAGAAGCAATCCGCAACCAGAGCCGTCCAGCGCAGTGGTACACCGTAGGGACTGATCTTTGCTTGGGATGGAAGTCTGATCAAAGGATGACCATCAAGGACGCGGCATTTTTGCCAAACCTACTACTACAAGAGCTAGACCATGCATACCGCAAGGACAACGGTGAAGCTATCATCTTGGCAAAAATAGAGCATGCGCCCCAAACCCGTGACATCAATCGAGATATTTCTCCCATTGCATGGCCTATGCTGACGTTCATGCTTCTAGCACTGGGATATGCGTTACTTTTCTTTTTTGGCGACAAACACAAGGTAGGCTTGACCACCCTACGGTCACTGATATATTTTGTCCTTGGAACCGGTGGAGTGATCATTTGGTTTCTTTCTCTAGTAAGTGCACATCCGCATACCTACCCCAATGCAAATATGCTCCTACTACATCCTATGTGGTACGTTTTGTCCGCATCGGTATGGTGTAAGACTCAAAAATATGTACACATGAATTATTGGTTGTATTTGATTAACTTTGTCGCAATAGTGATTTATCTAATGCTCGGATACAAGCAAGTGTTGCCACAGGGAGTGCCGATATTGGCTCTATTGGTGGGCGTTGATCTTTTGTTACAAATCCTAGCAGAGAGGAAGAGGACCAATATATGAATAGACTTCTGGTGCCACTGGTAGCACTGATGGTGGCATGCCCAGCAGCCAAAATATCTGCCCAGGCACCGCGACTTGTCGTAATGCTGACAGTAGAAGGCTTTAGGACCGATCTTTTGGAAGCTACTGCTGAGGAGCATCTGTCAAAGGTGCTGGAAAAAGATCACACTCTACTGTACACAAATATACAGCATCCTCTTCTAAAAGCCGATGCAGTCTCCTCTGTCGCTATACTTCACACCGGGACAACCGCCGCACAAAATGGTATACCGGCTCGCAACCCAGTAATCCGTGATGCTCAAGGACGTATAAGCAGTCATCAGTCAGTTTTTTCAGACCCCGACTATATTGGTTACGCTACGGCTGATCGCCTATCACCACTCACACTTACCTCCGCAACGATTAGTGATAAAATAAAATCAACCACACTTGGTCTAGGTTTGGTCTTTAGTATTGCACCAAATGCAGAAGAAGCGATAGTAGGCGGAGGGCAAAATGCAGACGGAGTGTTCTGGATCGACAACAATTCCGGAAAATGGGCAAGCTCGGCCTACTACTACAAGAGTGGTAAGCCCTGGTATGTGGACAAGCTAGTCAGTCCGATAGCTATGCTGGACAAGGGTCTGATTTGGGCGCCTCTATATGAGGCAAACTACTCGGCACAATACGAAACGCTCGCTCCATACCCTACCAAGCAACCTTTTTCCTATCCTCTCAATCGACAATTTGGCGGAATACTCGAGTTTAAGCAAACGCCACTCATCAATGAAGAGGTGACCAAACTAGCCATTGCTGTCATCAAGAGTGCCAGTCTTGGTAATGACAAAAGCACAGACTTTCTCGCCCTTCATTATACTGTCGACCCAGCCAAAGGTAAAAGTGACCTATCACCGGAAGTGGTGGATAGCTACTATCGGCTATACAGAGAGATCGAAAAACTGAAAGAACACATGCCTGAGGGAGCTGTCTTAATCATCAGTGGAGATGCCATGGCCTCGGAACGCATGGACGAAGTGAAAGCGCAACGAACTTTTTACACCGATCGCTGCCTCGCTCTCACAAACATGTATCTAGCCGCCGAATACGCTCAAAAAGGGATCGTAAAGGAAATCACAGAAGATGGTCAGCTCTTTTTGAATCAAGTAGATGGTGTAAATACGGAAGAACTTGAGACTAAAGTAGCAAACTTCCTACTTGAGTTTAGTGGAGTTCAGTATGCGCTAACCAACACCGAATTAAAACGGAGATCCCTAACCGAGGAGTCCAACAGAGCTTGGCAAACCAGCCTCAATATCTCGTCGCATAAGCACCGTGGAAATGTCGTCTTTGGGATTCTTCCGGGATGGGCTATCTCATCGAAGGACAACGTTTCACAAACAACTAGTCGACGCTATGCCCCGGTGGTTAGTCCACTGATGATTTGGGGAAAGACGATTGCAGGAGGAAAGGAGGAAGCTCCACTTGACCTAAGGCTGGTGTCCAATACGATCTGTCACACACTACGCATCCGCCCCCCTACTCCCTAAAAGTCTTACTGGATATTGGTTCAATGAGCCAACGCAAGAGATTAAACGACAAGACGAACACGAACACTTAAATACACTTGATATACAATGGGATTAAACGACATCCTCACCAAACTTTTTGGAAACAAATCACAGCGAGATCTCAAGGAGCTAAGGCCCTATGTCACAAAGATCAACAATGAGTTTGATCGGATCCGCCAACTAAGCAACGACGAGCTTCGTGCACGCACAGTTGCAATGCGTCAGGAGATCCAAGACTATGTAAAAGAAGAACGCAATAAGATTGCCGAATTGAAAGCATCGGTAGATGACAAGGACCTTGCAGATCGAGAAAAGATCTGGGAGGAAGTAGATCGGCTGGAAAACACCATCATGGACAAGATGGAAGTCAAGCTTGATGAATTTCTACCAGAGGCCTTTGCAATCGTCAAAGATACGGCACGTCGTTTTTGTGAAAATGAGACCATCGAGGTTACAGCCACAGATTTTGACAAGGATCTAGCTGTGACAAAAGACTTTGTCCGCATTGAAGGCGACAAAGCTATTTACAAAAACTCGTGGGAAGCCGGAGGAAACCCCATTGTATGGGACATGATCCACTACGATGTGCAACTCATCGGTGGTGTGGTCTTGCACCAAGGGAAAATAGCAGAAATGGCCACGGGAGAAGGAAAGACACTTGTGGCTACCTTACCTGTATTCCTAAATGCCCTAACTGGGAATGGGGTACACATGGTCACAGTAAATGACTATTTGGCAAAACGTGACTCCGAATGGATGGGTCCTCTATACATGTTCCACGGGCTAAGTGTGGCATGCATTGACAAGACCGAGCCCAACTCACCCGAACGTCGTGCTGCGTACAATTGCGACATTACTTTTGGTACAAATAACGAGTTCGGTTTTGACTATCTACGTGACAATATGGCTAGACGCCCTGCAGATCTTGTCCAGCGCAAGCACAACTATGCCATTGTGGATGAGGTGGACTCCGTCTTGATAGATGATGCTCGTACCCCGCTTATCATATCTGGTCCGGTAGAAAGCACAGGTGACCAGATGTTTGAAGAATTTCGCGGGAATGTGGAGCTTGTAGTCAATGCTCAAAAGACATTAGCCGCCAAGCTTCTCACAGAGGCACGACAAAAAATTGCAAGTGATGACAAAGCCATACAGGATGAGGGCTATGTACAACTCTTTAGGAGCTACAAAGGATTGCCCAAAAACAAGGCTCTAATCAAGTTTTTAAGCGAAGAGGGTATCAAGAAAAGACTTCTGGAGACAGAAGCGTATTTCATGGCTGACAACAACCGTGAAATGCATACCGCTACAGATGTACTCTACTTTGTCATTGATGAAAAGAATAACCAGATCGAACTAACTGACAAAGGGATAGATCTACTGACGGGGAACTCTGATGATCCTAATTTTTTCATATTGCCGGACATCGCATCGGAAATGTCGGATCTTGAGAACCAAAATCTCTCGCCCGAGGAAAAAGCCGCAAAAAAAGATGAGATGCTGACAGCATACTCCATCAAAAGTGAGCGAGTACATACGATCCAACAGCTTCTAAAAGCATACACGCTCTTTGAAATCGATGACCAATATGTAGTCATGGACAACAAAGTCCTGATTGTTGATGAACAGACAGGACGTATTATGGACGGGCGACGCTACTCTGATGGCCTCCATCAAGCGATTGAGGCGAAAGAGCATGTCAAGGTCGAAAAAGCCTCACAGACAAAAGCGACCATCACGCTACAAAACTACTTCCGAATGTACCACAAACTCTCCGGAATGACTGGAACGGCCGAAACAGAGGCCAAAGAGTTTTGGGATATCTACAAGCTCGATGTAGTCGTCATCCCCACCAACCGACCGATCAAGCGTATTGATGAAAATGACCGTATCTACAAGACCAGTCGAGCCAAATATGCGGCAGTGATTGATGAGATTGAAAAGCTTATAGGCGAAGGACGTCCGGTACTTGTCGGCACCACCTCGGTCGAGATCTCCGAATTGCTTAGCAAGATGCTTAACCTCAGAAAGATCCCCCACAATGTACTGAATGCCAAACTGCATCAAAAGGAGGCAGAGATTGTAGCACAGGCGGGACAAAAAGGTACGGTTACGATTGCAACAAACATGGCGGGTCGTGGTACAGATATCAAGCTGTCAAAAGAAGTCCGTGATGCCGGAGGTTTGGCCATTATCGGTACCGAGCGGCATGAGTCTAGGCGAGTAGACCGTCAGCTACGAGGTCGTGCCGGTCGACAAGGAGATCCGGGTAGCTCCGTATTCTTCATCAGCATGGAAGACCGTTTGATGCGACTCTTTGGATCAGACAGAATGGCCAAGTGGCTATCCACTATGGGGTTCAAGGACGACGATATGCTGGAGAGCAGACAACTTAGCAAAACTGTTGAAAATGCGCAGAAAAAAGTAGAGGAAAACAACTTTGGTGTCCGCAAGCATCTTCTTGAATACGATGATGTGAAAAACGCACAAAGAAAAGTAATCTACACACGTCGCAACCATGCCCTCATGGGTGAACGTATAGGGATGGACGTAATAAACACCCTCTACCAAACCGCTGAGTGCATTGTCCAAAAACACCAAGGTGGATCATACGAAGACTTCACGCTAGATATCTACAAGACTTTTGCCATGGAGCTTCCGGACGAAGCGAAAGAGGTATTTAAAGCAAAGTCTCCCGCAGAAATAACTACCCTTGTACTGGAGGAAGCCATTAAGGCCCTAGATCGACGCATGAGTCGATTGGCAGAACTAGCAGATCCTATACTCCAATCATTCTACCAACAACATGGAAACCAAGTTGAGAACATCTATGTCCCCATATCAGACGGGAAGTTGATGTACAATATATCGGTTAACCTGAAAGAAGCGGTAGACTCACACTCAAAAAGCCTTGGCAAAGCCTTCCAAAAAACGATCTTGCTCTACACTATTGATGAGGCATGGGAGAAACACCTCCTCAATATGGACGAGCTCCAACAAGCTGTCCGGAATGTATCCTACGAGAACAAAGACCCGCTGGTGATATTCAAGGTCGAGTCCTACGAACTATTCCGCGAAATGGTGGAAGAAATGAACCAAAAAGCGTGCGAAATCATCATGCGTGGGCACCTAAATATAGCTCCGGCTCAAGAAGAAGGACAAAAGAACCTTCAAGTGAGTGAACAACGTGATAATCCAAGCTCAAGAAATCGCCACCGTTATCACGAACAAAAGGACGAATACCAAGAAGCCCAACAAGCTAGATATGAAGCAGGCCAAAATGCCTCGCGACCTCAACAAAAGCAACAGCCCTATGTGGCAGAACAAAAGATTGGTAGAAATGACCCTTGCCCTTGCGGTAGTGGAAAAAAGTTCAAAAACTGCCACGGTCGCTACCTCTAAACTGAAAGTAGGAGGGTGTGTCAAATCAAAGTTTTGACACACCCTCCCGATTTTGGTATCAAAATCAAATGATCACCTGACACAAACTCTGTAAAAACTACCACTTAATACTCCCTGCCCCAAAATATTATGATACACTCGATGACCGGCTTTGGTAAAGCAGAAGCCAAAACAGAATCTCGAAAAATCAGCATAGAGATTCGTTCTCTAAACAGTAAACAAGCCGACATCAGTCTTAGGATGCCCAATGAGTTGAGGCACGTTGAGATGCTTATCCGAAAAAAGCTTGCTGAAGAACTTGAGCGTGGCAAACTAGACGTCTCTATTAACATTGAAGAACTCTCAGAAACCCCACACATACAGTTCAACCCAAGCATATTCCAAAACTATTGGTCCGAAATTCAAAAGGTAAGTCAAGAGTCTGGTGTTCCTTGCCCCAGTGACCCCTTTAGGCTAATAATGTCATTGCCGGGGGCCACAGCCGTGCCCAATCCTTCGGAAGAAGAGACAAGATCAATAGAGGAGCTGGTACTCAACGCACTAGATGAGGCAATTAAAAACCTCAATGAATTTAGAATTCAAGAAGGTAAGGCCCTCGAAAAGGTATTTAGAGCAAATATTGATGCCATCTCGGAACTCCTTGAGCAGACCAAGCCGTACGAAGAAGAAAGGATATCTGATATCAAGCAACGTCTGCAAGATGGGCTAAAAAAATATCTGGACACCGACTATGACAATGGAAGACTTGAGCAAGAGATGATCTACTACATAGAAAAGCTGGATGTGAATGAAGAAAAGACACGCCTTGCCAACCACCTCCACTATTTTTGCGAAACACTCGACATTTCTACACCGGGTCAAGGTAGAAAGCTGGGATTTATTGCACAAGAGATGGGTAGAGAGATCAATACTCTAGGCTCAAAGAGCAACCACGCAAAGCTCCAAAAAATCGTGGTAAAAATGAAGGACCACCTAGAACAAATAAAAGAGCAAGTCCTCAACGTCTTATGAGTCAATCTGGCAAACTAATCATTTTTTCGGCCCCCAGCGGATCAGGAAAAAGTACAATCATTGATCGACTCACAAATGACTATGGAGTCCAAGGAACCTTTTCCATATCAGCCACATCTCGTCCACCAAGAGGAAATGAGGAAGATGGAGTCCATTACTATTTTTTATCAACAGATGATTTTCAAGAACGTATTCGAAAAGGAGATTTTCTAGAGTACGAAGAAGTCTATCCAGGCATATATTACGGCACACTGCGGAGTGAAGTAGACCGTGCACTGGCCAATGGCCAGAATGTCCTGCTGGATATAGATGTGGTGGGAGCTCTCAATGTAAAAAAGACCTATGGCGATCGTGCTTGCACACTTTTCATACAGCCACCAAGCATTGAGGCTCTGAGGGATAGGCTGATAAAAAGGAATACCGATGATCTACACAAAATTGAGGAGCGGCTCGACAAAGCGAGCTACGAGCTGAGTTTTGCCGATAAGTTTGACCATCGTGTCATCAACGACGACCTAGAGGAGGCCTGCCAAGTAGCATACAGCATTGTGCAAAGTTTTCTTGCGGGCAAAGCTCAACACATTCTCCTCTTCCCTGGCTCCTTTAACCCGATGCATGTTGGGCACTTGTGTCTAGCCAACTATCTCATAGAGACACGATCGGAAGTGGACGAACTGTGGATGACCCTGACTCCAAAAAGTCCATTCAAACATGATGCTTATCTACTCCCTGATGAGCTTCGCATCAGATGGGCACAACAAGTGCTTGGCAGGCACCCTAAGCTAAAACTTTCACTTATCGAGCAAGAGTTGCCCAAGCCCAACTATACGGTTAATACCCTCGAATACCTGATAAAAAAATACCCGGCCCATCGCTTTTCTCTTCTGATGGGTATGGATAGCTGGATCAGTTTTCCCAAATGGCACCGGGCAAACGAGCTACTATCCATGACGACCATATACGTTTGTGCCAGACCGGGATATTCGACACCGAAAGAACGATCAAAATACAAACAAGTGATTTTTTTGAAAGACACTCCCTATTTTGACATTTCATCAACCAAAATCCGAGCCCTACTGAGAGATGGAGCGGATTTACCATACCTCTTGCAAACGGAGTATAGATCTCCTATTTATCAAGAGCTCATAAGGAGTGTCAAAGAGCTGGATGCCACTTCAACGCCACAAATACCTTAGCATCACCGACTTTAGTTTACTCTAAGCAAAGCAACCACGAACGTACTAGTCTCATATCGTTTTTACTTCTATACGTGAAAACTTTTGCTTCTATACGTGAAAACTTTTGCTTCTATCCGTGAAACAGATTGCTATTATCCGTCAAAAAAGGCCTCATACAAACAGGCTGATTCTCTGCCATTTGCGAGCAATCACGAAAGGCCCGAATACAGTAAGTCTAATTCATTGATTCCTAAAGAAAAAGGGTAAGAAAGAAAGGGCATCAATTTTTCTGCGTCTTCTTGACAACAACGCAGACACAAAAGTCTGATTATGAGGACTGGAGAAATATAGCCCGGTAAATGAGGAAGCCAGAGGGGCCAAAGCGGCACTATTCACGCTTTTCCGAGTACTATTTGGAGAACGATGGGAATATATCTATCTTTGGGATAAGTAAGATAGGAAGACTCCATTTTTACTTGTATAGATGACATTCACAGAATCACAGCTCAAAACATGAATGAAATAAGTCAGATACTAAAGGCGACTCAGTCAGCCATGAAAGACACTATTAGCTTTCTCGAAGAGAAGCTAAGCAAGATCCGAGCAGGCAAAGCCAATCCGAAGTTGTTGGATGATATTCGCATAATGTACTATGGGAATCTTACTCCACTGAGCAATGTTGCGAACGTAGTGGTACCGGATGCCAAGACAATCATTGTCACACCCTGGGAAAAAAAGATCCTACGCGATATCGAAAAAGCGATCATGGACTCAGAGCTGGGGATTACCCCGGAAAACAATGGAGAGATCATCCGAATCACCCTTCCTCCACTGACAGAAGAACGACGGAAGCAACTTGCAAAACAAGTTAAGGCCGAAAGTGAATCCGCCAAGGTGTCGATACGCAACGCCCGTCGTGATGCCAATGACAGGATAAAAAAGGCTCAGGAGGACGGACTGTCCGAAGACCAAGCGCGTGATACAGAAAAAGAGATCCAAAAGATTCATGATGACTTTATCAAAAAAGTTGACGAAGTCTACAATGTGAAAGAAAAGGAAATCATGACCGTCTAAAACTCATAAGACGAGTGATGGGCACCTCAAAATCAACATAAAAAACAGACCGAACACACGAGGCCAAGGGTAATCTAGCCCTTTTGCCCCGTGTGTTTTTGGTCCTAGGTCACTACAACCCAAACATATATTCAGATCCGGCGTGACAAGCGATGATGAAAAAAGCCACATTGAAGGGCTAGTAACACATACGTCCGGCAACATTTATGTCGTACAAACGACCATAGGTGCACTGCAAGGAAAGCTGAAGGGGAACTTCAAACAAAACAATACTCGGACCACCAACCCTGTAGTCATAGGTGATCACGTAGCTATTGAGCGACACAGTGAGAATGACTATCACTGGATCGTTGAGATTCTGCCTAGAAAGAACTATATCATCAGACGTGCCACTAATCTATCTAGGCAAGCCCACGTGATAGCTGCCAATTTGGATCGAGCACTGATCATTGCGACAATTAATTATCCCGTAACCTCAACGACCTTCATTGATCGCTTTTTGGCTACCTGTGAGGCCTACAATGTCAAAGCCACTATTGTTTTCAACAAAGTTGACAGATATAAAGCAGACGAGTCCGAAGAACTTCAAAGCCTAACCAAGACCTATACAGCGATCGGCTACCCGTGCTTTCAAATCTCAGCCAAGAAAGGCATCGGCATGGAGCAACTCAAAACATTCCTAAAGGATGGTGTATCTCTGTTCACCGGACACTCCGGTGTGGGCAAGTCCACTATCATCAATAGGTTAATTCCCGGAGCAGCTCTTCCGACTAGGTCAATCTCTGATGCACACAATACCGGTGTACACACGACCACATACTCTGAAATGATGCCGGTACCCTACTCTCCCAATGCTTATATCATTGACACACCTGGGATTCGTGGATTTGGAACACTGGATTTTGATGAAGAGAATATCAGCCATTACTTTCCCGAGATTTTTAAGAAAAGCAAGATGTGTAAGTTTCACAACTGTACCCATACTCACGAGCCTGGGTGTTCAGTCCAAGAAGCCTTGGAAAAAGGAGAAATAGCTTGGTCTAGATTCCAAAGCTATCTCAACATCCTTCAAGAAGATCGAGAGGAAAAATATCGTCTGCCCTATAAAGGGTATTAAGCCAAACGTGGAGCGTAACCGACACATAAGTTCATTCATTTTTCTGTAAGTTTGCATAACCACTTCTTACATCCAAAGATATACCTAACAAACTGAGCCTTTATCAGGAATAAGCATAACAACACACCATAGTATGAACGACAAAATCCAAGCACTTGCTGAAAAAATTTACAAAGATGGGGTTGAGAAGGCAACCAGTGAGGCTGAAAGCATTATCTCATCTGCCCAAGCCGAAAAAAAAGAAATCATAGCCGAGGCCCAGGATAAAGCAAAGGAGATTATTGCTCAAGCTAAAGCGGAAGCAGAAAAAGTAAAAGCGCAGGCAGAAGGAGAAATAAGGATGAGTGTTTCATCTGCAAGAGAAGCTCTGGAGACAGAATTGACAGACCTCTTGGCAAATCAAGCTGTTACTGATGGAGTCAACGAGGCTTTTTCATCGGCAGAAGCCTTTTATGATATCGTGCTAAGAATGAGTGAGCAGATGATTGAGCAAAATAGCAATGGCCTTACGATCAGCACCTCGGATGCCCAACAACTCACAGCATATTTTCAAAGCAAAGCAAGTCACTTGTTAGAAAAAGGGATTAACATAAAAGAGGTCCAAGGATGTCCGACTGAATTTGAAATAGCACCCAAATCCGGAAACTACAAGATCAGCATCAGCAAGGAGGCTTTTCTGAGCTATTTTAGGGAGTTTTTGCGGCCCTCTCTGAGGAAACTTCTTTTTGACAACACCTCCTCGCAAGAGGGATAAGAACGACCAACACTATATGGCCCAGTACTATACACTTGGTGCGTCCCTACCCACACTCAAAATAGACGATCACAAAGGTACTGAATACACTGCCTCAACTTTCGTGAGTGAAGTACTGAGGCAAACGACAAGAGAGGATGCCAGACAGATAAATCTACTCTTGTTACCTCACGACAATGCGGTACTTCTTGCGGCACTAGGCGGGAAGGAGGCCTATCGTGTTGACGAACCTTTGGCGATTGGTAAGGACAAGATATTGGCATTGGTAAAACTATTGCGAGAAAAAGAACTAGATACCCCTAACCCATTTGAAGGGCAAGAGGGTATCAGGAAGAGCGATTTCCCGGCATACATGATTGATTTCGCTCACGAATACCTAATGGATCAGGCCACAGATCACCCCTCCGATTTTTTCTATGAAGACCTGCTCCAATACATGTACTACCGTCACGTACAAAAAGTGGGCAATGATTTTCTTAGAGTGTGGACAACTCTGGATAGGAATATCACGTTGATTCTTGCAGCTATTACCGCGAAACGCTTTGACCTAGATGCAAAAAAAATGATCATAGGAGAGAGCGAGCTTGTCAAGCTACTTCGGTCGGGGAGCTGGGGGGATGTCAGCTATCTAGAGGAGGGGGATGTGGTCAAATCCATCAGTCAGATCAGTGAGGAGCAGGATCTTTCTCTCAAGGAGCGTAAGATTGATCTCTTCAAGTGGACTTTTCTGGATAGCCTTACATTTGCAGACTCTTTCTCTATCAACGCAATGATGGCCTACTACCTTAAGCTACGGATACTGCACAGATGGAGCCAACTAGACAAGGAACAAGGTGAAAAGACGTTTCGCTCAATTATAGAAGAGCTAAACAAGGAGGGGAAAAATGACCTGGAGGCCTTCAAAGAGATGACAAAAAGCAAAAAGAGCAGGTTTAGGAAATAAGCAAGACAGATAAGACAACACATATACATAATGAAAACAACGGGAAAAGTAGTAGGTGTCGTATCAAACCTCGTCACTATCGAGGTCGATGGCCCGGTAGCACAAAATGAAATATGCTACGTTGCTGTGCAAGGCAAGAGTTTGATGGCCGAGGTAATCAAAGTAGATGGTAAATACGCCAACGCTCAAGTCTTTGAGAGCACTCGCGGTATGAAAGTGGGAGACACGGCTGTTTTTGAACAACACATGCTTGAGGTGCAGTTAGGCCCAGGCATGCTCTCCAAAAACTACGATGGTCTCCAAAACGACCTTGACAAGATGGAAGGCGTTTTTTTGAGTCGCGGACAGTACACAGACCCACTTGATCGTAGTGTATTATGGGATTTTCACCCACTAGCACAGGAAGGCGAAACTGTAGAGGCCGGAAGTTGGCTAGGTGAAGTGAATGAAAATGGTCAGCCCCACCGGATCATGGTTCCCTTTGTTTTTGAAGGACAGTACATCCTAAAATCATTGGCAAAAGCCGGTGCGTACACAGTTGATCATGAAATAGCCACGCTAACTGACGCTCAGGGAAACGATCACTCAGTGACAATGGTACAAAAGTGGCCTGTGAAACGAGCCATCAAGTGCTACGCAGACAAACCTCGACCCTACAAGATCCTAGAGACCGGAGTACGGTGCATCGACACCATGAATCCCATTGTCGAGGGCGGGACGGGATTTATCCCCGGTGCCTTCGGAACGGGCAAAACTGTCCTCCAACACGCTATCTCCAAACAAGCAGAGGCAGATATCGTGATTATGGCTGCATGTGGTGAACGCGCCAATGAGGTGGTTGAGATATTCAAGGACTTTCCAGAGCTGGAAGACCCACACTCGGGACGCAAATTGATGGAGCGAACCATCATCATCGCCAATACTTCCAACATGCCCGTTGCCGCTCGCGAAGCATCTGTATATACAGCAATGACCATTGCAGAGTATTACAGGAGCATGGGGCTCAAAGTGCTACTCATGGCCGACTCCACATCACGGTGGGCACAAGCATTGAGAGAAATGTCCAACCGATTGGAGGAGCTTCCAGGACCTGATGCATTTCCGATGGACCTATCAGCCATTATTGCCAATTTTTATGCACGTGCCGGGTACGTCCATCTCAAGAATGGAAAAACCGGATCTGTCACATTCATCGGAACAGTATCACCTGCAGGTGGTAACCTAAAAGAGCCTGTGACTGAAAATACTCAAAAGGTGGCACGTTGCTTTTATGCACTTGAACAAGATCGAGCAGATCGGAAGAGATACCCAGCTGTGAACCCTATAGAGAGCTACTCCAAATACCTAGAGTACCCGGAGTTTGAAGAGTACATCACTGGTATCACCAAGCCGGGCTGGCTAGATATGGTCAATGAGGCCAAACGAAGAATGATACAAGGCAAGGAGATTTCCGAGCAGATCAACATTCTTGGTGATGACGGAGTTCCGATAGAGTACCATGAGATCTTCTGGAAGTCAGAGCTACTTGATTTTATTATCTTCCAGCAAGATGCTTTTGACAAAATAGACCAGCTTTGCCCACTGAAACGGCAACAGGTGATGCTCACAAAAGTACTGGATGTCTGCAACAAGAGCTTTGACTTTGCCGACTTTACAGAAGTATCAGTGTTTTTCAAGGACATCATCAACACCATGAAGCAGATGAACTACTCTGAATTTGAAAGTGACCAATACAAGGGCTATGAGAAGCAACTGGAGAACCAACTCCAAGAACGCAAGCGTACAAAATCAGAGGCATAAGAGTATTTAGACCATGACGACAAAAGCATTCCAAAAAATATATACGCGTATCTCCAAGATAACGAAAGCTACCTGCACTCTCCATGCTCAAGGTGTGGGTAACGAAGAACTGGCCATCATTGACGGCCGAATGGCTCAAGTTGTCCGCATCTTTGGGGACGAAATCACCCTGCAAGTGTTTAGTGGAACCGAAAATATCCCCACTAATGCCGAAGTGGTATTCTTGGGGAAAGCCCCTAGTCTCAAAGTCAGCGAAAGTCTAGCCGGACGGTTCATGAATGCTTATGGCGAGCCCATAGACAATGGGCCGGCCATAGAGGGAAAAGAGGTGGAGATTGGCGGACCATCCGTTAACCCAGTTCGCCGTGAGCAACCATCAGAACTCATCGCAACCGGAATTTCCGGAATTGACCTCAACAACACCCTCGTAACCGGGCAGAAAATCCCCTTTTTCGCCGACCCGGATCAGCCTTTCAATGAAGTGATGGCGACAGTGGCTCTCCGAGCCGAGTCCGACAAGATTATCCTAGGAGGTATGGGTATGACCAACGATGACTACCTCTATTTCAAGAAAACCTTCTCAAACGCCGGAGCGCTTAGTCGCATCATCAGCTTTATCAACACTACAGAGGACCCTTCAGTTGAGCGCGTCTTGATCCCAGATATGGCACTCACCGCGGCAGAGTATTTTGCAACCGAAAAGCACGAAAAAGTACTAGTGCTACTTACGGACATGACCAACTATGCCGATGCCCTAGCCATTGTGTCCAACAAGATGGACCAGATCCCATCCAAGGACTCGATGCCTGGATCCCTATACTCCGATCTTGCCAAGATTTACGAAAAGGCGGTACAGTTCCCCGATGGAGGTTCTATCACCATCATTGCAGTAACTACCCTCTCCGGTGGGGATATCACGCATGCAGTACCGGACAATACGGGGTATATCACAGAGGGTCAGCTATACCTCCGGCACGACAGCAATGTTGGCAAAGTCATTGTCGACCCCTTCCGCTCGCTATCTCGTCTGAAGCAACAAGTCATTGGGAAAAAGACCAGAGAAGACCACCCACAGGTGATGAATGCAGCAGTGCGTCTCTATGCCGATGCGGCAAATGCACAGACAAAGATGGAAAATGGTTTTGATCTGACGGACTATGATCAAAGAGCCCTTGACTTTGCAGAAGAGTACACCAACGACCTACTCGCTATTGACGTAAACATCAATACCACGGAGATGCTGGATACTGCCTGGAAGTTGTTCGCACGCCACTTCACTCCCACAGAGGTAAACATCCGCCAAGAATTTGTCGACAAATACTGGCCGAAAGAGACGAAAAAAGTCGGAACCCAAGAAGCTCCAAAGACAGAGCCCAACAACGCCTAACCGTCTTATCCTAAAGATAGAATGGGTATAAAGTTTCAATACAATAAGACTTCGCTCCAGCAACAACAAAAAGCCCTGCGGATGCGAGAGCGAGCTTTACCGACCATCAAGAGCAAAGAAAGTGCGCTTCGGATGGAGGTAAAGCGAGTCCGAAAGGAGGTTGATGAGCTGGAAAATGAGCTGGAGAGAAGCCTACAGAGCTACGACAGTCTGGTCGCTCTGTGGAGTGAATTTGACCCCACTTTGGTTCGCGTCACCAACGTCCATATGGAGGTGAGAAAAATAGCAGGGACCCCTGTACCGGAGCTCAAAAACATTGAGTTTGAGGTTAAGCCATTCAGTCTGATGGCCAACCCCTCATGGTTCATGGAGGGAACACAGCTCATCCGCGACATGGCCACACTAGGCATCCGCGCAGAAGTAGGTAGGCTGGAGCTAGAGATACTGGATCACGCAAGACGAAAGACGACCCAAAAGGTCAACCTTTTTGAGAAAGTACAGATACCCGGGTTCCAAGAAGCTATCCGGAAGATCAAGCGCTACCTCGAGGATGAAGAGTCGCTCTCTAAGGCATCCCAAAAAATAATGAGAGAAAACCTAGAAAAAAAGGCCACTAAGGTACAAGAGCTATGATAGAAAAGATGCGAAAATACTCGTTCTTCATCTTTGAACCCGAGTACACAGCCTTTCTCCAAAAGCTAAAAGCCCTTGGGGTCGTGCATATCAAAAACAACACTGACCCCAAGGAGATCGAGCGAATACGCACCATTGGGGAAGAGCTGAGCGACCTCACGCGCCTAAAGTCACGGCTGTCCACAATCAGGAGCAACTATCCGATGGAGCGCGAGCAGACGTTTGAGGCTATTCCGCATGAGGGTATTGATCAATCCGCCTATCGGGACTACGACAAGTTTGTCGCCACCATAGGGGAGATTGACAGCCATATCAGAGACCTCCAAAAAAGGCACACGCACCAGCAACAAGAGTACAGAGACCTTTTGGCATGGGGCGACTTTGACCCAGAGTTACTGAAGGCTCTTTCAGAGTCCGGGCATACCATCCGCTTTTGGACGGCTCTCAAGTCACAATTTTCCGCAGACCTGGAGCAACGTGAGGATTTACTGGTCATCACCACAGTCGGACGATCCATTTACTTCGTCACCATTGACAATGACGGAGTCGCACCGGTGCCGGAATTCGCCGAAGCGGTCACCATACCGGCCATTAGCCTTGGGGCCCTCAACGAAGCACTTGAGACCTCTACCTCGCTGATCAAAAAAGAGCAGGACAAGCTGGCCTACCTTGCATTCCAATCCCATATAGTGGACGAGGAGGAGATACGGCTCAAAAATGAGTACAACCTCGACAACGCCTACTATCAAGGGCAAAGATTGTACAACGACAAGCTGGTAATCCTGGAAGGATGGATCCCCGAGCCAAAAGCCAAACTTCTGGAAGAGACCTTGGACAAATTGGACATTGCCTATACCGAGCTTGAGTTTTCCGACACGGACGATGTCCCCATTGAGCTAAAAAACAACCGCTTTACCCGTGCATTTGAGCCATTGGTAAAGATGTTTTCACTGCCAAACTACAATGAGTTTGACCCGACTCCCTTCATTGCGCCATTTTTCATGCTCTTCTTCGGAATCTGTTTTGGCGATGCAGGATACGGACTCCTTTTGCTTATCGGGTCCACTATTTTCAAGGCAAAAGCAAAGCCCACTCTAAAGTCGCTTATCGAGCTCGTGCAGTACCTCGGACTCTCCGGCACCATCATCGGCTTCTTCTCAGGATCATTCTTCGGGATTGAGCTAGTGAAAGTTCACTTCTTGGCATCCATACGCTCGTTTTTCATAGACTCCAACAACATGATGGTCATCTCCTTGGCGTTAGGGATGGTCCAAATCGTCTTTGCCAAATACGTCTCCGCTTTCAAGCTAAAAGCCCAGCAGGGACTGAGCAAGTCTCTCTCCACCTTTGCTTGGCCCACGCTCATCGTGATGTTGCTATTGCTGGTCGGGCTTCCGATGGTTCAAGTCACGGTCCCCGTTTGGGCTAAGTACGTACTGTGGGGAATCGCTGGAGTATGCATCCTCATCGCACTAGCGTGGAACAGCCCCGGAAAAAATATATTCACCAACATCGGCACCGGGCTGTGGAACACCTACAGTGTGGCGTCCGGATTGCTCGGCGACACGCTCTCCTACATTCGACTCTTCGCAATCGGACTTACTGGAGCTATCTTGGGGCAAGTATTCAATAGCCTGGCACTTCAAGTAACCGACGGTGTCGCTTGGTACATCGCCGTACCGGTCGGGCTCCTCATCCTGCTGATAGGCCATACCATCAACTTTGGGCTCACCATCATCAGTGCCCTAGTCCACCCGATCCGACTGACTTACGTCGAGTACTTCAACAACTCAGAGTACGAGGGCGGTGGCAAGCCCTACGAGCCATTCAAGCAACTCACAGTAGAGGACGACAATGAATGACTCCTCAAAAATCACGAAATCATACAAACCAATTCTAAAACATACTAAAGAGTATACAAGACTAGATTTTTATGGAAACAACAATGATCATGTCCTATTTGGGCGTCGCTCTAATGGTAGGAGCCGCAGGTATCGGTAGCGCCATAGGACTTACTTTTTGCGGAAAAGCGGCCATCGGCGCGATGAAAAAAGACCCTTCCAAAATGGGTCAGTACATCGGTCTCTCCGCACTACCCTCGTCACAGGGTCTTTATGGATTTATCGGGTACTACTTTGCCAGTACGCTGATCAGCCCGGATATGTCCTTCCAGGTAGCCGCCGCTATCCTACTCTGTGGACTTCTACTTGGTGCAGTAGGTCTTGCCAGTGCACTTAAGCAAGGTCAGATTTTGGCCAATGGTATCGCTGCAACAGCCGACGGGCACAACGTCTTTGCGATCTCTATGGTCATGGCTGTCTTCCCAGAGTTGTATGCGATCCTCGCACTGCTCGTGACGCTACTCACCTTCATGAGCTTCTGATAAAAAGCAACGATATCAGACAAGATCGAGTAGGGGGAAAACCAAGTGTGTGGTTTTCCCCCTACTCTTTTGTATTCTGTCGGCTCGCACCTACATCCGCAACAAAGCACGACCATCGAAAATGCCTGCCGGTACACTTTGGATCCACCGATGTTTGATTTTTACCCTTTCTCCTGTACAATTTTTCGGTTTCGGGTTATCTAGCTGAGAAGTAAGAGGTTACCGTTTGGCGCGATGTAGACAGGTAACGATTTAGAAATGAGCGGAGTGCTTTGAAGTACATTGTTTTGGATAGCCAAAGAACGCTCACTATTATCACTTGCAAAGGTACATATTTGCGAGGAAAAGTAAGCGTTCTTGAGTGTGTTTCTCATGGCTTACGCCTTTGAATGTTTGTGTAGTTCTTGTCCTTTCCCTCTATGTTTTACAAGAGAACACGTAGGTTGTTACGTGTTTTGTCATATGTAGATAACAACTATGAAGCAAATAGCCTTATTGAAAGTTCAAATGTGATTGCCCTAATGTATTTTCTTAATAGAGGGAGTTAGTCTGCAAGAAAAACAGTTACAAGACATTTTGTCTCATCTGACAGTTCGTTGTGGTTTGGCATGCTTGTTGCTCTATGTCTAGAGATTAGTAATTTAAGACCCCAGCTAAGGACTGGCTTGCTTTAATATGTACAGAATATTTATATCTCATTCGTGGGCTTACTCAAAAGAATACGATAAGGTCGAAGAATTTTTAAGGGGAAAAGGCGTTCTTTTCTACAACCACTCTGTTCCCAAATATGACCCCGTTCATACGAATGGGACAGACAAGGAACTATATGAAAAAATAGAAGCTAAAGTAAGAGGGTGTAGTTGTGTTATTATCCTAGCAGGTGTTTATGCTTCTTACAGCAAATGGATTAACAAGGAAATTGAAATTGCCAAGAAATACAATAAGCCAATTATTGCTGTAGCACCATGGGGAGCGGAAAAAATATCTAAAGTTGTAAGGGATGCTGCAACTATTATAGTTGGTTGGAATGCAACTTCTGTAGCTAATGCTGTTAAGAACTTTGCAATTAAATAGCTTATGAAAAAAGCGCTACTTATTGGTATTAACGATTATCCGTGTGGAGATGCTCTATCTGGATGTGTCGAAGATGTAAAGTCACTCCACTCCGTCTTAGAAAGGAATGGGGATGGCTCTAAAAATTTTGATATCAAAGACCTATTGAATGTCCAAACCTCTAGAGAAGCGATGCACGCTATTGAAGAACTCTTTAGTGGAGATGAAGAAATAGCATTGTTATATTTTTCCGGACATGGTTTTGTTAATTCAACGGGGGGGGAATTAGTTTTACCAGACGGATATAATCGTGGTAGTTATTATACGGGGTTGCAGATGTCTAGCATTATGAATATAGTAAACAAGTCTAAGGTAAAAAACAAGATTATAATTCTTGACTGTTGCCATGCGGGTAATATTGCGGAGAATATAGAGTCTGCGAACAGTGAATTACGAGAAGGTGTTTCTATATTGACCGCATGCCGTAAAGATGAATTAGCAATGGAAATGGGAGGTCATGGAGTCTTTACAGAACTTCTTTGTGATGCTTTACGGGGAGGAGCTTCAGATTTTTCAGGGAATATAACTATTGGTGGCATCTATGCTTACATTGATCGGTCTTTTGGATGCTGGGAACAACGGCCAGTCTTCAAAACCAATGTGTGTGAATTTTCTCCCCTCAGAACCGTAAGTCCTAAGGTTACCAATGATGTGATACGCGAATTGACAAATCTGTTTAAAACAGCTGAAGAAGAGTTCTTTTTGGATCCATCTTTTGAAGATACGAATGCTCCAAAAATTGAGCATAAGGTTGTAAAGCCATTTGCCAAGCCTGATCACGTAAAGCAATTTAAGCTATTGCAGAAACTTCAAAGTATTGGCTTTGTGGAACCTGTTGGTGAGGAGTTTATGTATTTTGCAGCAATGCATTCAAAAAGCTGTAAACTTACTGCTTTAGGACAACACTATTGGCGTTTGGTGAAAAACAACAGGATATGAGCAAATTATTTATAGTAGATTTTTTCGATGGTATTAACAGTACATCTTTAAATGAACTCCGAAAAAGAAAAAAGCAGAAGATGCAAACGGTGTTGAAAGAGAATTACGGACAGTAGTTTCTCCTTCAATGTAATTTTGAAGAAGGTGTCCCAAAGTTTTGGGATACCTTCTTTGAATATATTAGAAATGGATAAAACACAAAGGAAAAAGCACGAAAGTAAAGAGAGTATACTTATCGTATATGACCGAAGCCGAATCTCGATGCCAATACGACAGTCTTGCCTTTTGCAGCAAATACACTTCTTTTTTTACACTTACAGTCGTTGCGAGCGATTACGATTGACAAGCTGTTTCCACTTCTCTTCGCACCAATCTGGAACAGATAGTCCATTGATGGTAAGAATAGGCTGACGCTTCTCGTTGGTTATAATGCGTAGCTCGGCATTTTCCTCCGTGAAGTTTCGTTTGTACATTCCCGAATATGCCGTAGCCGTACCACGGACTATCTCTTGATCTTTGTGCATCTTGACCACCGTATCATCATCAAAGCCCATTTTGCGGAGCATCAAGCGAATGTTGAGCAAGAGGTAGAAGCTGTGGAAGAAGCGTTTGATAAAACTCCGCTCCTCCTCGTACACCTTGATTTCTCGGTGTTGTTCAGAGATAGTCTTGTCCTTATCTCTATTGGTGTCCTGAAGGATAATGACCTCCTTGCGGATTTCGGCTTTCTCCTTTTCCGAAAGATGTCGTTGCCGTTCAACTTCCTGCTCCAACTCTTCGATACGCCGTTCCGCCTTGTCAAGTTCGGAGTTGCCAAATAGCGAGTAGAGCGTACCCTTTACTCGGAGCTTGCCTGCCTGCTTTTCCAACTCTCTGACCTTTTGAATTAGTTCTTCCTCCTCAAGTTGTTTCTGCTTGGTCTCTTTGAGGAGCTCTTTGTAATACTCCATATTAGTACGATGCTTTGCTTCAGATCCTTGTACCCCTCTACTCAGCCCAAATGGTCGCATTTGCTCTGCGTAGGAGGTTTGATACTCCTCGAGCTTCTTGGGTGTAAGCAAATCATCAGCACAGAGCCGTATCTTGTTTTTCTTTGTCTTGTACTTACGCTTGCCATTCTCAGCTTCCTGTTTGGCTTTTCTCCTTTCTCCCGTGACAATTGGGACAACTGTCGCATGTATGTGCGGGGTCTCTTCATCAGCATGAAGTGTGGCTGCCACCACGTTTGCCTTGCCAAAGGTGGTATAAAGCCACTGCATCGTACTATTGCACCACTCCTCTAAGCGTCCTTCGCTTTCAAGTTGGAGCATATCTTCTTGTGATCCAGATAGGATGAAACGAAGTGCTTTAACTTGATTGTCCGCAACCTTTCGGTAGATACCAGCCGTTGCTATGCGATGTGCAATAGCTTCTGTACGGTTGGTGACATTTGCGGGGAATTGCACCAAGTCTCGATTGAGGTGCGTGCGAGAGGCATCGACATTGTTCGGCACGAATGTTCGCTCGATGTGGGCACTCATTGCCGAGTCGTTGCCCCGAGCTTTGTCTATGTGTAATACTGCGTAGCCCATAAGTTGAATATAGCTTTAAGGGGTATCCAAAGGGGCTGTTTCCCCTTGGCTCAGGAGGGCTTTTTTAGCGGTAACGAAGTGGAGCGTGAAGAAAATGCCCTAATAAGCTATGGCATTTCTCCAAATGCCCGCTCCGCCCTATCCCACAGCCTGCCGTTGAAGCGCTTGCATTCTCTGAATGCACTGAGTCTTTGTTTCTAAGTTTGCCCCAGCAAACTTGCAACTCCAAGGGGGTGCCATAACTCTTGAAACAAAGGCTCACATCTATACGCTTTACAGCTCTAGTCTCTTCGAATACCCGATGGTTCTGTTGTTGAAATTTCTCTCTTTTGCGTTATCGTCTAAGCCCCTTTTTGCGAGGGGCTATTTTCGGCTTCTGCGCTTCTCGTTGTGCAACAAGAAACTCGTTGAGGTCTTTGTATCGGGCATAGTGCCTGCTCATATCCTCTACCGTCACACCTGATGATTGGATAGTAAGGAGTGCTTGTCGTCCTACGGGGTCATTATCGAGGAACGCTCGAACGAAGTCAATGTCTTGCTCATGGAGATAGGCGATGGCTCTCGAAATATTGCTGACCGAGTTCAATACAAGGCAAGGAGCCGTTTCTTTTCCATTTATCGTAAGAAGGGAAAGGAAATCCATAAAGCCTTCAAAAATGCAGAGAGGGGCGTTCTCCTCTCGTCCTGCAATCACAGATATATCCTTTGGCGCAATAGTCCCCTTGAATGCTTTGTCATCCCGAAGCTCATATCCGCCAGAACGATTGGAAAATCCGATGGTGGAGTATTCTCGTCCTCCTACCTCGTAGTGAATGTGACGGAGATAAGCACTTGCCACTGGAAGATTTATCTTGCGAACCTCTTGAAGATAGCGTTGCAGATGTGAGGGCAACTCATCGCTAATGGAGAGGATATGCCTTCTATTATTTGCTCTCTGCTCATCTCTTCTGTACTCTATGTGATCTTCACGATGAAAGGAAGAGGGTGCAACGATTGTATCTCGCTTTCCAGCAAGATGCTTCATCGCTTCATAAGCACTACACCCTTGCATACGCATCACAAGGTCTATGAGGCTTCCGCCTTGACCTGTGCCGTAGTCGTGCCACAAGTTCTCCCGAAAGTCTACCTTCATACTAGCATTGAAGTCTTCTCGGTAAGGTGCATGATAAAGGGCATAACCGTTGTACCGCTTGGCAGGTTCGATACCATAGGTAGTATGCAGATAGTCGGCTATTGGTATTGCCTTAAGATGTTGTAGATCGTAATATTCGTTGTTCATTGCTGTTGTCTTTGGATTGTTCGTATTCATTGTTCACGGATTCTTCGTATTCTTTGTTTGCAGTCTCATCGCATATTCTATTTTCTCTTTTTGGAGTTTTCCCCTTTTTATCTTACTACCTTTCTACACTAGGATAAGTGATTGACAGTGAAAGAGAAAAGTGTAACACTTTATCGGGGTTTATCCTACTACACCATCTGTCTACACCACTTATTCTCTATCAAGCTGTAGAAGCGTAGAAGGATTGTAGTAACATCTGTCGTAAGATGAATGTCTTCTGTAATCCTTTCTCTTTCACTGTATTATCCTTAGTTGTAGTAACGTAGTAAGGAGAATAGGAAAGAAAAGAGAAAGGGGTATTACAAAGGGAGTGCAACAACAGAGTGCTATGGTGGTTGCTCGGGGTAAATCTTACGGACGGCATAGACATATACGGGATTGCCATTTATCCTGCGACACTCCCTCGTATAGCCCGCCCTGCGCAGGGCTTCGCCCATTCGTTTCGGAGAGAGGGGTTGTCGGGTATAGCAGGAGAGATACCCTACAATCTCCGAATTGGTCATATAGAAGCGTTTCGTAGCCATTTCAGCTTCCGAGGGAAATGTGAAGTAGCGGAGCAACAGCTCCATCTCTGCTGTATAGACTTGGAAGGCTTCGCTGTTTCTGTGCAACTCAACAATCTCTTCATCATTGAACCAATAGCGAAAGCCTTCATGCAGTAGTCGCTTAGCGTCACTGTAAACAGCATCCATCGGGATCGCTTTAGCACTGTCTATATCTATTGCCAATACTCCAAAGGGGAGGAAATGCCTGCTCCCTGTAGAGTCTGTGAGGAAGTCGTTGCCATTGACCGATGCCACGAAGCTTGCCAAGTGGGGGCGCTCCTTAATGTGCTTCTCGTAAGGCATGCGGTACTTCACCTGCGGACAGGTTATCAGGTTCTTCAGTTCGTTTTCATCTCGCTTGTTGAGAGCTTTGAGTTGGTCATCAATGTTGATGATGAGGTTTTGCCCGATAAGGCTCAGCACATCTTTCTCCTGCGGATATATCTTTCCTGTATAGCGGTAGTCGGATAGATCTGGAGGGCAGAGCAGGTCTAGAAAGGTCGTTTTGAACTTGCCTTGCTCGCCTGTCAGCACAAGGCAGGTGTGATTGCGACACTGCTTGTCGTCCATAGCATTGGTTACTACAGCCACGAGCCACTTGGTAAGGTATTCCTCCCATTTCTCAGAATTGGTTACTTGCACGCAGTCGGCAAGAGCTGTGATAGCTTCCGCATTACCATTCGTCAGCGGTAAGGCTCGGAAATAGTCTTGCACGGGATTGATACGTGGGGAAAAATCGCTTTCAATAATGCTGTACAGATTATCTGTTGAGGTCTGTATGTTGGCCTCCTTGTCCAAGGCTCGCTTGAGGGTGTTGATACGATAGCGGTCTACGGAGGTGTAATCGCCCTTGCCTCGTGGACGATACTCGGCTCGGTGCAACACGGCGTTGTACCGAAACTCGTACAGAGCTGATAGATACTCTTCTATTTGGTCGTTTTTGGAGGGGCTATCCTTTTCTTCTATTTTCATTGTGCGGATTGCTTTGTATTACATTGTTTTGATGATTAGCTCCTTTTCGAGAGCTAAAGCCAAGTTAGAAGAGTTTTTTCGCAAGAAGCACAAGGACGGTTTTCTTGCTTCTGAGTGCATCGCTTTTCTCTGACACGACACAACGAAAAGCCCCTTTTCACAATCCAAATGAAGGAAAAGAGGCTCTATGAGTGTGCAAATAGCACTAACGAAAAGTGTGTTGTTTGCTATGGATCGCGTTGCTTTACTTCGATGGATTGAAGTGATTACTTGAACTAGTGACGCAATGGAATAAAGTATGGACAATTAGAGAGTGTGCAAGAGCCACTCTTCCGAATACTTCCTCGTATATCCCGCTGTCTCTGCGCTTGGAGGAATAATGGAAGAGCCTGCTTACTTTTGCGTCAGAAAGTAATAACAACGCAAATAACACAACAACAAAATGAGATTTACAGCCATTGACACTTCCGCTTGGGAGGAACTGAAAGAGTGCATCGAGGAGCTGACAAAGAGTTTCAATGAACAGTTTGCGCCACCAGCTCAATTCCCTGACTTATTACACAATGGGGATGTATGCCGAATACTGAACATTAGCAAGCGAACATTGCAGCATTATCGAGACTCGTCCGTGCTGCCCTTTATCCAAATCGGACATAAGTGCTATTACAAGCGTGAGGATGTGGAAGCTCTC
The DNA here is from genome assembly GCF_056590775.1 of Porphyromonas sp. C0026D3. NCBI lineage: Bacteria > Pseudomonadati > Bacteroidota > Bacteroidia > Bacteroidales > Porphyromonadaceae > Porphyromonas > Porphyromonas sp. C0026D3. Next base: position 8,651 of record NZ_JBWPWU010000009.1, on the reverse strand, counting down.
CTCGCTAACTCTAACACTCGTAAAGGTTAACGACTATGGAGTACGAAACTATCAATAAAGAAACACCAGAGATGAAGAAACTCATCTCTGGCATTAAAGGTTTGACGAATCGAGTGAGAAGTATCGCTCAAACTCATCGTCCTCTTTTTGAAGGTGAAATCTATCTCACAGGACGGGAGGTTTGCGAGAGACTGTTCCTTTCCCCTCGTACCCTGCAAGACTATCGGGATAAGGGCATTATCCCTTACACCCAAATCGCAGGGAAGATTCTCTATCGGCTCTCAGACATAAACAGAATACTGAGTGAGAACTATGTCAACAGAAACCTTCATCGGTAATGATGTAGGTCTTTGTTTTTATCCATTGTTTTGGTCAGAGTATCGCAAAAAACTCTATCTTTGCCATTGAGTATCTGTGTATGCTCTTGCCTCTTGATAAAAGAGGCAGGATATTTTCTTATATGCTCGAGAGCAGAGAAACTTAAAGCAACAAAGGACAAAGGAAGCGAAGCACATAGTTTCACGTTTATTAAACAGGCAATGAAGCAAAAGTAACCAATTAAATAATTGGGCATTCTATTATAATATGAATCGATATATTCTCTTTTTCTTCTCGCTGTTGCTGAGCCTTTCGGTATCGGCTCAAAAGGTGATTCTAAGCGATGAACTCTTACCCCTATCGGGCGAAAACAATACGACAGTTTATTTCGAAAAGGACAGCCGAAAACCCTTGCAGGGAGAGTGGCGTATCAAGCGGGGGCTTGACGAAGAGACTATTTCCTTTTCTAACGGACTGATGGATGGCAAGTACCACCGCTATCGGGATGGTGTACTGAGAGAAACGGGAGCGTACGACCAGGGGAAAAGAAATGGGGTGTTCACGGAGTACTACCAAGACGGCAAAACTGTCAGCAAGATTACCCCTATGAAGAAGGGCAAAATCGATGGCTGTGTAAAAACCTATTTCAAAGACGGTCGTTTGGATTTGGAGAAAGAATACCAGGAAAGTGTGGAAAACGGCTTTGAGAAGCGGTATGACAGCCAAAACGGTGCTCAAATACTTGAGACCCGTTGGGTGAATGGGAAGAAAGACGGGGTCGAGTGGAAACTCACGAAACAGGGAGATGGCGTTGAAAGCAAAGTCACACGAACTTATCGCATGGGCGTGCTACATGGGGCGTACAAAGAAGAAGTTTTGCGCAACGGAAATCCGATTTTGATTGTAGAGGGACAGTATGCCGATGGAGAACGTTCGGGGGTATGGAAAGAGTACGACGCCACTATGAAGACGACAAGAGTACTAAGAAATAATCATTGAGACAAGCGAATTTGTATGACTGCATCAATAATTGCCGGGAGTGTCCTTATCGCAATAGCTGTGCTTATACTGATTTGGGGTATAATCACCTCTAATAATCTCATTGCCAAGAAAAACAGGGTGGAACAATGCCGGAGTGGCATTTGTGTGGCACTCAAGCAGAGAAATGACCTTATACCCAATTTGGTGGCATCTCTTAAAGCGTATATGGGACACGAAAATGAAATCCTTACCCGCATAGCCGAACTAAGGTCTCGAGCAGACGGAGCCCCCGAAGCAGAACAAATCAAGGACGGGACAGAAATCTCCGCTCTTCTCAAACAAGTTAAGGCCGTTGTTGTGAGTAATCCGGATCTCAAAGCCAATGAGCAGTTTGTCTATCTCCAATATCAGATAACGGATATGGAGAACGAATTGCAGGCTATACGCCGAACTTATAACGCAACCGTAACGGATTACAACAATGCCGTAGAAATGTTCCCGTCTTCATACATAGCATCAAGAAAACATCTTGGGAAAGAAGCATTGATACGAATTCCTGAAAGTGAGTTGGGCGACATTCATATCAAGGAGATTTTCGAATAATTGATGAAAGAAGACCACTTGATTGACTTCAAGATTGTCGCTCAACAAATGAGTGGGCAACTAACCCACATAGCTATGTGGCGTAAGATTGTTAGGCTTCTCATTTATTCCGTTTACCCTTTGGCTCTGCTTTGGCTTGCATTCACTATATTCGGAAGGTATATCATCGATGCGGGCAATTATGAAACCTCACAAATAACGGCAACGTATGTCGTCATATTCTTTGTCGCCTTTGTGGTCCTCAATACGCTGTTCTCTTTATGCCTAAATGTACTGAAGCAGAAAGAGGAAAAAGTAATGGGGCAAATTATCAACCAGCTATTTCCGGATGCAAATTATTCTCCGACAAAAGAAGTAAAGGTGTCCGATATTCGGGCAAGCAGACTATTCGGAACCCCAAATAGGTCGGAGGGTACTCTGCAAGTGGCAAGTTACGGTGCATTAAGTTTCCCAACTCAGCATCAAGCATTGACAATAGCCGATATAGGAGTAACCGCAACAAATGAACAGAATACTAAACTATGGAGATCCTTTAGGCTCCTCTATCGGGCGATTTTCAGCCCGATGTGGGGCGCACAAGTAGAGAGTACGATGTTCAGCTTTAGGGGAATGTTTGGTTACTGCCATCTTCCAAGAACTTGCAGGGGATTTGTTATGCTGCTTCCCGACCATTTGGAGGATAAGTTGGGCTACTTCGCTCTGACGATACAAAAACTGAGGGAGAGACATAAAGCAAAGTTTGTTTATTTGGAAGACCCCGAGTTTGAACGTCTCTTTACCGTATATGCCGATGACGAGGTAGAAGCCCGTATGATTTTGACCCCGGCAATGATGAAGAAACTTACCGCTCTTCGTTGTTCCTTTACTCATGACTTGATGCTCTCCTTTAGCGGAGATACATTTTATTATGCCTCCAATATGCCAAAAGGATTTCTTCGCCTTAGCGGGAAAACATCTTTAAACGAAGACCTATTGCTTGAAATCTACCAAGAGATCGGGTTCTGTCTTTCTGTAGAAGAAATGATGGGGAAGCATGTGGATAAGTAGGAAATATGATATAATAGACTTATGTTCAACTTCAAAATAATACTTGTATGATCTGGAAAATCATCGTGGCAATAGTCGCTGTCTTGATTATTGCTTTTATCGTGTTTGAAATCGTGTCTCGCATCATTGCTAAGAAAAACCTGAAAGCCTTTTTGGCTTCTCATCCTCAAACACCGCTCACCGAGGAAAAGAAAAGGTTACTGGTATTTGGAGCCATCTTGTCTTGTTATCGCAGTGAGGACATCCTTAGTATTATCACCGATGATAATATGAATGTATACAAGACAGGGCTTCAAGAACAATGGAGCATTAATGGTCGGGAAGATGCTCTAGAGACGCTAAACGCTCTCCTTAATTTAGAGCGGAGTACGGAATTGGACGAAGTCCTTGCTCAAAGAGGTTCTTCCGAGGAACTTATTGAGCTGCAGACTTTGATAGCAGACGGGCTAAAAACGGATTTGGCTCAAGTCCGGACCACAACCTCCACGTATGCTTGGGACGTATGCCGACTGGTGAGCTTGGCAAAATGGTGTTATTGGTTGCAATACATCAGTGAAGCGGAAATGTGGAAGTACCTCAATGAAGGAGCGGTGAAAGCATCGTCATTAGGCAAAGACTGGAACGACTATACGGTCTCTTTCTTAATGGGCCGAGCCATTCAAGGATTTGATACAGAGGATATCATAGACGATTGTAAGGCTCTATATCATAGAGAGTCTGACACGGATGTGTATTCCAAATACAGCTTTAAGTAACTTTTCAAAGCTGACCGAGACCTCTGTGCAAAGGTCTCCCAATGATGGTATAGTCAATGGTCCTTTACAAAAAGGATCATTGACTATATTATTATCTATGTCTATCTTTCTTGTGAGAAAGAGGAAGTCTTTGACAACTGTTTTTTTGTCACTCTGTCCATGTCCTTTGAAATCTTCTTGTCGGTGACTTGGGCGTAGATTTGCGTGCTGGCAATAGATGAATGCCCCATCATCTTAGCAATGCTCTCGATAGGCACACCAGCCTCTAGCGTTAGCGTCCCAAACGTGTGTCTTGCACAGTGCCAAGTCAACGGAGTACGGATGCCACAAGCCAACCCCACGGCTTTGAGATGACGAAGTAGCTTCCAGTCGCTCATTGTATCGGGGAATATCTTGTAGTCTCCTCTGCTCTTCGCCTTCGTGTAAAGGGCGAGTATCTGCTCCGCTATCGGATGCAAAGGGATCAAGCTTTCTACCTCCGTTTTCTGTCTTGCCTTGCGAATATACCGCTTCCCCTCGCTGTTTGTCTCGATTTGCGAAGCTCGTAGCCCTTGTAAATCAACAAATGCCAAGCCTGTAAAGACGGAGAAAAGGAACATTCTTCGGCTTAGTTCTGCCCCTTCATCTTGCAACGGGAATGCCAAGAGCTTTGCCACATCGCCCTTACTCAGAAAACGAGGTTTGCGCTCCACGACTTCATACTTCACCTCTTCAAACGGATTGAAGCGTATTGTTCCCTGACTGACGGCTCGATACATCAATCGACTCAACCAACAGAGATGGTTATTTATCGTTGCGGGTGCATAGCCCTCCATATTCAGATAGCAGCGATAATCCTCAAAGAACTCAATCGTAAGAGCCGACAAGGGGACATCCCGCTCACTGCGACTGCGAACAAAAGAGTTAAGCAGCCTATCGGCATACCGATTGTTCCTATACGTTCCCGCACTACTGCACTCTCGTTGGGCTTTGAGCTCTTCCGCACTAAGAGCAAGCAGGGTCGTTGGAGTTTTCCCGACCCCCTGCAAGTAGTTCTTCAGCAACTCGGCACTTACTGCTCCATACTTGTAAAGCAAGGTATTGTAGCCTTGTTCGACATTTTCCCGAAAGGTTTGCAAGCGTTGGTTGGTCTTCTTCTCCTTTGTTTCCCCTCGCTTCACGCTCCAATCGTGAGGGGTAGTGCTTTCGCCTGTGGTTATCACCACGCTCTCTCCGTCTATGGTGATACGGCAAAGGATTGCCGTTGTGCCATCTGCTTTGGTCTTGCTCTTATTGATGTAGAATAGTATTCTGAATGTACTACGCATAGCTCTTACAAGGTTAAGGTTAGCTCTTCAGTGAAAGAGAGAAATTGCTCAAACTCATCGAAAAGCTTCTTCGGAGTCACATGAGCATATCGCTCGGTCGTTTGGATATTGCTATGCCCCAACATGCGGCTCACCGTTTCGATCGGCACTCCTCGCTCCAACGTAATCAAGGTGGCAAAGGTGTGGCGACCAACGTGTGCCGAAAGGGGAATAGAGATGCCAGCTCGAAGTTGTATAGCTTTGAGTTGGGAGAGGTAAACCGAATAAGCAATGGGAGCAAAGAGCGTAGTTCGTTCTTCCGATTGATGTCGCTCCATCAGACGGACCGCTTCAGATAAGAGTTTCACACGACAAAGCGTATTGGTCTTCTGTCTGCGGAACTTAAGCCATAATGCCCCCTCATCATCAGTAAAGAGATGCTCCCGACTAAGGGCAACCATATCGCAGTAGGCAACACCCGTATAACAGGTGAAGAGAAAGAGGTCTCGAGCAGTTTCCAGCTCCACTTCATACGGCTCAAAGGTGAGGCTCTGCAACTTATCCAACGAATCCCTATCCAATGCACGAGGTTGTTTGTTCTCCCCTCGTTCGATCGTTACGTGAGCAAACAGTTGTCGCGTTATCAACCCTTCACGATATGCCAGACGGCAGACCTTCTTCACCGCTAATGCCATCTTACGATAATGACCTTGCGAATGCCCCAGCTTTCCGACAGAGTAGTGTTGTAGGCAATCCAAGAAGTCTTCCTCTATCAGTCCGAAAGCAATATCTGAAGTGTGGAACTTCTCCTCGATAAAGGCTCGCAGATGCTTTCGAATAGTAAAGTAACTACTTAAAGTCGTTCCCTTGATTTCTATCCCCACCTTTTGCTTCATCTCTTCGAGCATTTGGTCATATCGCTCCAAGAGAGTGATTTGACTTTGCATACTGCCTTGCAGCAACTCCTTGATGTCGGTCGCTGTAAAGACAATCCCTCGCTCACAAAGGGTTTGATAAGCCGACTGCGCCGAGAGAAGCAAGCGCTCCAACTTGCCATTCGTTGCCACAGCTTCACGGCTCTTGCCGTTCAGCCTGCTCTCACGAGCATTCCACAGCTTGGGGTCGCACGACAGCTTGCAACTGAATTGAGCTATCGTTCGCCCGTAGGTTATCCGCCCCATAATCGGAGCTTGCCCCGACCTGTCCAATCCGCTCTTTTTGAGGTAGAGCAACACCTTCATTTTGTCTGTTTGCATACGCTTCTGTTTTTATGGGCAAAGTTACCCGTTACCGAAGCGTTCTCAGCTATGCAAAGCGTTGTATATCAGAGCAACAGCGCCAGAATTGCAGAGAGTTCCCTTACCGAATACACTTCCGTCAGTTACCTACTCCTACCTCTTCGTTACCATTCGGAGAATGGGCTAACGATTTGGTAACGGAACTTCTGCTCAAATCCACGCTTTCTGCACTTTACCTCGTAGTGCAAACCACTGAGATATCGTGCGAACAGCTCTCATTTCCACCTACTTACCCGCAATCCTCTCCCTAATACCCTACCCCCTAATAGTTCCTCTACAGTGACGTATTTTGCCCCTTTATGGAGTTGCTCGAAGTCGTAGCTGTAGACATCACCATCTTGCCTACAGACAAAGTGGTAGATGCTGTCTAGCTGTATAGGCTTACCCGATAGTGTTTGTGTATTGGACTGCGGATTTGCCACGGTAGCATACACCCCCTCCTTAATTTGTATCGGGATATAAGCTTCATCAGTCATAATTGCAAGGATAGCTCCTTGAGTGGCTTTTGACGGATGATCCATGGTCGTCAATAGGCCATAGATATCAGTCTTGTTCTGTGAAAGAGCAGTCATTCCAACGCTCAAACACAGCATAAACAGCAGTAATTTCTTTTTCATACTTCTATGTATTATAAGTGATTATTAAGTGCAAGTTTTTGATTGTCAGTTAGACAAAAGCGCTGTTCCAAACGAGAATCTTCCACTCATATTCAAAAGCAAAAGTGGGTGTATCAGGAAAAGCTCCTTAAAGTCGCAACTTGAAAAGGAGATGTCAAATATTTACTTCAAGAAGATACCCGAGTTACGTAGGGGCGGATACAAATCCGCCCCTACACGAGTTTTAATGTGTTGCGTAACACGTAGCTCGCCCTTTACAAGAAGGCTACTTTCTTTGTTGCGGTGTAGACACCTTCGTCCGTTGTGATCTTGATGGTCACTGTTTGAACGCTATTAGAAGGAGCTTTAGAGAAGCGCAGGCGATAGAGGATATTCTTGTGTTGTGGATCCTGTGGATCTATCACTGCATTGTCTGGTGCTAGATAGACCATCGCAAGCTCATCTTGCGACACCTTATTGAGAGTCTTGTTGACGCGCTGCACCCCATATCGAGGATCGGAGTAGTCCACGTTAGGCTCAATCAGCCCTTCTAGACTTGTTGGGGCATAGTTACGCTTGATACTCGGATAGGCTGTCAGATACTCAATTTCGACAAGGTCTGATAGTGAAGAGCCTGCGGAATGAGTTGCGTCAAAGTCTTCTGCGGTAGTGATTGTGACATCGCTCACAAAGGCCGATAAAGCAAAGCCTAGATCAATGGCTTCTGGAAACGTCATCCTAGAGGCGGTATCTCCAAACTTCTTGGCACACTGAGCAAACTTGCTCACCTCTGCTGCTGGCTTTCTATAGCCATAGAAGTTCTTAGTGACAAACTCCACGGTCATCGTATAGCTCCCGTTTTGATCTTTCTTGAGAGCATCCTCTTTGATGGAGAGGTCACTGATCTTGTAGTAGCGATTTATCTGATGTCCAGAGCAGATATACTCACCTTGAGGGGTTACGCTAGGGTCTCCCTCGTTGTTTTTGTTAGGGTCTTGCTGCTCTTTGTCTGTCCCCTTCTGATCACCTTGTTGGTTAGGTGCAGGAGTGTTTTGGCTACAAGAGAGTAGCATGACCAGTACGGTTAGGGTTGATAGGATTCGTTTCATAACTTTATTGTGTTATAGGATCTGTATTAGGTTGCTCTATATGTTAGAGTGATTCAGTTTATACGGTGTAGCGTGTATAGGTACTCCCCTCTCCATATCAATGTGTTTTGATTTGTGAGTATAGAGTATTCCAAAGTTTGTCCAGTTGCTCAATATCCAAACCTGAAAATAATGCGTCTTTAAATGAAAGACCTATATAAGTATGCCTAAACAAAGAAGCTATATCTTCGCTTGTTTCACTTGACGATATCTCTTTTTTGGACTTAGCCAATTCAATAATATTTATCCAGCAAGAGGACTCTCTTTCCTCATAGGCTTTCATTTCATCTTCAAAACTTGGATATAAAGCTTTGAGCTCAAGAATAAATCGATAGAAGTGAAAATGCTTCGCCTCTCCTTTGTTTATTTGACTTAGGGAATCCATCCTGTTCTTAATCGCACAGAGTTGTTCTACAATAAAGTCTCTCAGAGGTGTTTCTGAAATGGAATACTTTGATTGAGATCCTTCACTTGAAGAAGAAATGTGATTGAAGAAGAACATGTCTCCCACACTTTTGAACATATCCTCTTTACTCTTGAAGTCACTACTGTCCCGTTAAAGTGGACTAATCGCTCTTTGAATTAATTGAAATACAGTATTTTGCAAGAGATTTTAAGG
>NZ_JBWPWU010000008.1:0-119584 GCF_056590775.1 Porphyromonas sp. C0026D3 | reverse complement strand
AGTGTATGGCAATGCCCAAGTGTATGGCTTTGCCCAAGTGTATGGCAATGCCCAAGTGTATGGCTTTGCCCAAGTGTGTGGCAATGCCAAAGTGTGTGGCGATGCCCGAGTGTATGACTGGGCCAAAGTGTATGACCGTTCCAATGTGTGTGGCTTCGCCAATGTGTGTGGGGATGCCCGAGTGTATGGGGATGCCCAAGTGTATGGCTTTGCCCGAGTGTGTGGCGAAGCCCGAGTGTATGACTGTGCCCACGTGTATGACCGTGCCCACGTGTATGACCGTGCCCACGTGTTCGATCGTGCCAAAGTGAGTGACAGCTCCAAAGTGTATGACTGTGCCAACGTGTATGGCCGTGCCGAGATAATGGGGAACGCAGAGGTGCGTAGCATGGAGGACTACATTGTCTTCAAAAACTGGTGGAGCAGTGGTCGGTACTTCACGTGGACACGGAGCAACAACAGGTGGCGGGTCGGTTGCTTTTACGGCACGGGCGAGGAGCTGGTCAAGAAAGCCTACTCCGATAGCGAAAGGAGTGGGCAGGAGTACGAGCGAATTGTGAAATATGTAGAGGAGATTTTGGAAGATGAAAGAGAGTAAGCAACTAAAAGAGACAGGTGCGTCGTATTGGTACGTGGAGCGTGAGGTCTCATTCTATGATAAGTTAAGCCATTCGTACTTAAAGACCACAATCTATGAGGAGTGGGAGGGGAGAGAGAAAGAGGAGGTAGAGGTAGGCGATACGGTGGTTATACTCAAGTATGGAATAAAGGGGATAGTTAAAAGCGTTGAAAAATATAGAGATGGGGTGTTAAACGTGGTTGTGACGATAGGGAACGACATAGCTCAAATGACCTCTAGACAAATTGGAATTTTAGAGAAAGGGAAAAAGATGAAAAAGGACAAACAGCAAGAGCTAAAGGTCACCGACCTACGGATCGGCGACAAGGTGCGGATCAAGCGCACCAAGTTTGAGACTATCGTAGTGGGTATTATTTGGTCCAGGGAAAATGACCCGACAGACGCCACTCTGTGGCTGGACTATGGCGGCCGCGAGGGATCCGAGTGGGTAAAGACGCTGGACGAGGTGGAGAAGGCAGAGGAATGATGACAGGTATTATAAACACAAAAGAGAATGAATTTATGAACTGGTTTAATTGTAAGGTGAGTTTTGAGAAGCCAATCTCGTTTGGCAATGGAGAGAGGCTACAAAAGGTAAGTGAAAGCTATCTGGTGAAAGCCGATGACTTTACGGAGGTGGAAGCGATTGTCGCAAAGAAGCTGATGAATCGTGGAGAGTATGTCGTAGAACACATTAGAAAGGTGCGACTTCACGATGTATTTCTTGAGGAGAATGCAGAGCGATTTTACAATTGCAAAGTTGCGTTTTCAACTCTTGATGTAAAGACGGGGGTGGAGCGGAAAAAGCGAAAGCAGTTTGTAGTACAAGCGGACACGGTCCTAGAGGCAACAGAGCGGATTGCCGATGAAAGTAGGAGGTTGAACAACTACTCGGAGGTCGTAACCGTGTCGGAAACCGATTATCTGGAGTTGCTCAAAGGCGAGATTTAACAGGCGTAGGGGCGGACACCCGGTCCGCCCCTACAAGCCCGAGCAGGAACGACGACAAAAAAGGGGTGCGACCAAATGTACATTTGAAAAAACCAAATGTACATATGAGCCAAACCAAATGTACATATGAGCAAATCCAAATGTACATTCTGTGGGACCAAATGTACATATGAGCGGAACCATTTTGACCAACCTGACAAATAACAACAACTGACTATGAATCTAGAGAATGAACTACGGGTCGTGATAGGCGACAAGCGGTACCGGCTGGTACCCGAGGAAACGGGGCAAGTGGAGACGGCCACCAAGGCTACTCCAACGGTGGAGACTACCGCCAAGGCGAGGCCCCGCAAGCTGGCGGAGATGATGGCGAGTGCCAAGCCCACTTACCCCGACGAGGGGGCGGTGCTGGAGGCGTGCCGGGACGTGGTGCGTGCCGCCTCCGGCGACAAGGGTATGTACACCAGGGTCAAGGACACGGTGGCTATGTACACCCCAAGCGGTGCCGGGACGGTGGCGGATGTCCCACCCGAGAAGCGAGAGGCACTGATACGGGACCTACAACTCCTCAAAAACTGATACAACTATGATCGAGCAACAACAACCCCTAGAGATCCACCACTCGGGGCGAGCACATGCGCTACTCTCCCCGTCATCGGCGGAGCGGTGGACAACCTGCACTCCGTCCGCAAGGATGGAGGAGCACTACCCCGACACTACGAGTGCTGTCGCCGAGGAGGGCACCCTGGCGCATGAGCTGTGCGAGCGACTTTTGCGTGGAGAGACGGAGGAAAAGGTACGTGCCGAGGGGACGTACACGGAGGAGATGATCGAGTGCGCCAAAGCGTACCACTACTACATCACCGAGGAGCTGGGTCTGGATCGGTTCTGCGTGGAGCAGAGAGTGGAGATCCCGGGTGTGGAGGGGTGCTTTGGGACGGTGGACTGCTGGGGCGTGCGTGGCGTGACCCTTTACGTCATCGACTACAAGTACGGCCAGGGAGTGCCGGTGCCTGCCGAGCACAACAAGCAACTAGCACTCTACGCCTACGGACTACTAAAGAGTGGCAAGCTCTCGGGGGTGGCGGATGTGCGTATGACCATTTTCCAACCCCGAACCGGTGACCTCAATATCTGGGCGGTGAGTGCCGTGGAGCTACAGTCGTGGGTAGAGGGTGAGATCCTGCCCCGTGCCGAGCTGGCCAACCGTGGTGAGGGCTCTTTGGTGATGGGTGACCACTGCCGGTGGTGCCGTGCCAAGTGCGACTGCCGGGCGTACGTGGACCTTTTTCCGCCACTGATGGGGGCTGTGGGCAAGCCCGAGGAGGTATCGGAGGACGAGAAACTGGCTATCCTAGACCGTGCAGACGACATACTGGACTATATCAAGGCTCTCCGGGAGGCCACCACAGCCCGACTGCTGGGCGGTGAAAAGGTGCGTGGCTGGAAGCTGGTGGAGGGACGCAGTGTCCGCCGAGTGACCGACTACGCAAAAGTCGTGGACCGTGCAGTGAGTGTGGGCGTGGATCCGCACAACCTCTACGAGTACAAGCCTCTGGGCATCACGGCACTCCAAAAGGTGGTAGGCCGTGAGCTGATGGCCACTATGGAGGCGGACGGACTGATCGACAAACCACAGGGGGCACCTACTCTCGTAAGGGAGGAGGACAAACGCCCCACACTGGATACAAAAGCTAATATTTTATCTCACTTTTAATCATCAAAACAAATCATGAAAGCTAACACCCTACAACCCAAACAACTGGACAACACCCGAATGCTCACAGGACGTGTGCGCCTCTCCTACCCCAATCTGCTGACCCCTAGCGAGTCTCAGTACTCTACCGGTAAGTACCTCACCTCCTTTATCGTGAATGAGGCGGATGAGGCTACCCTGGCAATGGTCAAGGAGCTGATCAACAACGCCGTAAAGGTAGCCCGTGAGGGCGAGTGGAAGGGCAAAAAAGGAGCCGTGGACGCCGACCGTATACACGAGCTGGACACCGAGCTACAGACCGATGGCGACAAGTGGAGTGTGCGGTGCAGTGGGGGCAACCGCCCAATCCCGGTGATCGACCCTCTCAAGCAAGATGTCACCGACCCCTCCAAGGTGTACGGCGGTGCCTATGCCCGGTTGATGATCCGTGCCTTTACGTGGACGCAACCCGGGCGCATGGGGGTCTCTCTGCAGTGCGAGGCTGTCCAACTGCTGGGCGGTGGCGAGCCCTACGGATCTAATGGCCCGGATATGGATGCCTTTGATGTCGTGGATGATGCCACCCCGCTAAAGAGTGTGGCCCCGCAGACAACGGCCGGTACGAGTGACAGTGTGGATGATCTGCCCTTTTGATCCATCTCCTGTGGTGGCGGTGCCTCTCCGCTGTGTGACGCACCGCCACCCTTTTTTACCAACCTACAACAAAAAGATATGTATATACACTACACAAAGAGAGCCGCCTACGCCAAGACCGCACGCCTATACGGAGCCTACCGTGGGGCGGAGCTGATAAGCAACCCGGTCCACTGGGTGAGCATGGGCGAGGGGGAGTATGGCGCAGAGTGCCACTACGTGGGGGCGGAGGAGACCGAGGAGCTGATGACCTGCCTGCGCCTGACCGATGTACGCAAGGTGTGCTGGGACGCAAGCGAGGTGCGAGCCATCATTTTTGCCACTACAGGTGCGGTGGTGGATCCGAGGCAGTTTGTGGACCTCTCCTTTTTTTACCGCCTCCTGGGACTGCCCTGCGACACCGAGCCTACGACCGTGGACGAGCTGAAGGAGCGTCACTTGGCGATACGTGACCAACTGCAGTCGCTGGACACATGGCGGTACGTATGGGATGAGTGCGAGCGGATCAATAGCCGTGGTGTGGCGGTGTGTGACGCTCTAGGGGACGGCACCTCCCCTATGGGACGGCTGACAAGCGCAGACGGTCGCCTCCGGGGCGGGTGTCGGATCATGAGTACCAAGGTGGGGCGAGCCACCTCCTCCGCTCTCTACGGTCTGCCCAAGGGTGGCAGTATGCGGAGCCGGATCACCGGCACCAACGGCAAGCCCCTGATCTGTGCCGACTGGAGCAGTATGGAGCCTAGAGTGATGGCCTACCTGCTGGGGGTGGAGTGGAAGCTGGAGGCGGCCAAGAACGGTGCGGACCTCTACGAGGAACTGGCCAGACGCCTCTCCGGTGTACAGGACGGCTCTATGACCGTGACCGAGGAGCGCAGAGCCCGTGCCAAGGAACTGGACATCATGTGCGGGTACGGTGCCGGAGCAAGGACGGTGGCCAAAAAGCTGGGTATCCACTTGGACGACGCACAGTTTTTGGTCAGGAGATGGCATGAGCTACACCCCGGAGTGACCCAAGCGGTGGAGGAGCTGTCCCGCCTCTTGAGGAGCAACCGTGCCAAGTCGGACGGAGAACTGGCACTGGGCAGTGTGACGGTCAGGCGCAGTGGCGACACCCTGCGGGTGGAGCTACCGAGTGGACGGTGTCTGATCTACAGAGACTCTGACAACGACAACGATAGACGAGCCACCACGGTACTCCAAAATATCGTTTCAGCTTTTGCGACCGACCTACTGTACTTCGCCCTGATGAGGTGCGACTGCCTACAGTGTGTTGTCATGCACCAATACGACGAGATTGTACTAGACACTGGGCTGACCAACCGTGCGCCGGACTGGCTGAGGATGTACTTGGAGGTGATCATGACCTCCACCCCCCGGTGGGCTAACGGCCTGCCACTGAAAGTGAAAATCAAGACGGTCGACAGATATGAATAAGAGAGACCAAGTGGGAGGCTCCCACTACAAGGACATGAAAGTGGAGCCGATAGACTTCATCCTCCAAAACAAGCTGGGGTTTTGCGAGGGCAACGTGATCAAGTATGTCTGTCGATACCGGCACAAAGGCGGTGCGGAGGACTTGCGCAAGGCCAAACAATATATAGACTTTTTACTGGAGCAATACGACAATGGCGACAACGGCGGAGACAACAACAGAGACAACTAGGTACCCCATCATGGTGGCCGACAACAGGCGGGCTGATTTTAGTCTCATCTACCCTACCTGGGGCGATATAGTCAAGGCACTACAGGACGCCACCAAGACAGGGGAGAGCATGGGGGAGTACCTGCGTATGAGCAAGGACGAGCAGTGCGACACCAAGGACGTAGGGGGGTTCGTGGGCGGTAAGTTTCGCCCCGGCGTCAAGCGCAGAATAGGCGGAGCAGTGGACAAGCGGAGCCTGATCACTCTAGACATAGACACGGACACGGACTTTGCCCCCACCTGCCTCTACATACGACACACAACACACAGCAGCACCCCCACAGCTAGGCGGTGGCGGTATATCATACCACTCTCCCGAAAGGTCGACCGCACCGAGTACCAAGCCCTCACACGACGAGTGGCCGAGCCGGTACTGGATCAGGTGGACCCCGCAAGCTACGAGCCGGAGAGGCTGATGTTTTGGCCATCGGTCTCCTCCGACGGCGAGTACTGGAGCGAGGTGCATATAGGCGAGGTGCTGGACCCTGACCTAGTACTGGAGACCTACACAGACCCAAGAGACCCAAAGGAGTGGAGCTACGGTCCCACAGAGGAGGAGAAGAGCTACCAACACGCCAACAGAGGAGGTCGTATGGAGGACCCAACCACAAAAACAGGTCTTGTGGGCGCGTGGTGCCGTGAGTACGACTGCCGAGATGTGCTGGAGATGTTCCCTGACCTCTACGAGCGGGGCAATAGCTACAACCGATACACCTACAAGCCTGGACACTCCTCCAATGGAGTGGTACTCTACGAGGGTGGACTGTTTTGCTACTCCAACCACTCCACAGACCCCCTGCACGGACGTACACTCAATGCTTTTGATCTATACCGACTTCTAAAGTTTGGCACTCTCGACAAAGACGCCAAAGCACACACACGGACAGACCGACTGCCTAGCTACTCCGCTATGTGCAAAGCGGTGCGGGAGGACGCCAAGGCGGGCGCACGATACCTAGAGGAGGCGAGGCCTGACCTGGACCAGTTCAACGCTATAGACACAACCGCCGATGAGATCATAGCAACCAAGCTAGAGACCAACGCAAAGGGGATCACCATAGGGAGCCTGACCAACTGTGTAACGGTCCTAGAAAATGACCTACTCCTCTCCAACCATATCAAGCACGACCAATTCACCGACCGAGTGATCATCACCGGACGGTTGCCGTGGGAGCGTGGCGAACGGAACGACATATGGGCAGACACCGACGATGCCGCACTTCGTGTCTACCTCTCCAAAGTGTACGGACTAGACGCCACAAAAGACAAAATCCAAGACGCTATGGACTATGTCCTCATGCAAGACGACAGACAGGTCCACTCCATACGAGAGTACATACAGGAGACAGAGTGGGATGGGGTGGAGCGACTGGACACCCTTTTTATCCGATGCCTCTTGGCAGACGATACGGAGCTGGTGCGAGCCATTACCCGAAAAAGCCTTGTGGCCTGCGTCAAGCGGGTTTTTGAGCCGGGGTGCAAGTATGACTACATGACTATACTGATCAGTGACGAGGGTATAGGCAAGTCCACCCTGCTAGCCAAGCTGGGGGGCAAGTGGTTCTCTGACAGCTTTGATTTTCGGCAAGACGGCAAAGGACTGATGGAGCAACTGGACGGCAACTGGATCATAGAGAGTGCCGAGCTCAAGGGGTTTTCCCGTCAAGAAACAACCACTATCAAGGCTTTTCTCTCCAAGCGTGACGACCGATACCGTGGCGCCTACAACCGCAGAGTGAGTGTCCTGCCGAGGCAGTGTGTCTTCTTCGGCACCACCAACGAGGACAGCTTTTTGCGAGACGAGACAGGCAACAGACGCTTTTGGACCATAGCCTGCCACCAACCCGAGCAGACTGTGAGTGATGCTATGCTGGAGATCATCAACGACGATGGCACCCTGATCCGCCAGATATGGGCCGAGGCCTACCATAGGTACAAGGAGGGGGAGAGCACCGAGCTACCGCACGAGCTAAAACTAGAAATGAAGCAAGTACAGGGGGCCTACGAGTACGAGGATCCACTGGTCGCCGAGGCGGAACGGTACCTCTCCATACGCATACCCTCTACATGGGACAGCTGGACCAAAGAGCAACGCAAAAACTACATACAGACCGTGCGGATGGGTACTGGGCGAGGATCCTACCCATCACTCTCCGACTGCCATATGGAGATACGGAGACAAGTCTGCGGGGAGGAGTTTCGCAATGAGTGGCTCTCCGAGCTGGACAACGGCAACAAGTACACCACTCATATAGCCACAAAGACCCTGGGCAAGCTCTCCGACTGGGAGAAGATAGGACGACGCACCGTGACACAGTACGGGCGAGTCGTACTTTTTGAGCGCATAGGTTTCGTGGAGGATGTGGTCGAAAACACGATCTCGCCAGACGATGAGTTACCGTTCTAGGACAATGGAAAGAGAGAGTTGCTGGCAACTTAGCACCTTGGCAAGTTACGGTTTTTGGGAGAGTTGCCAAGCGAAATATACTGATAGTCACATAATTAACATAGCAATGGCAACTTGGTAACTTATATACCTATAGTAGTAGTAGTAGTAGTAGTAGTATATATAGTATATATAGCCATATATAGCCATTGTAGCCATTGTAGCCATCTATAATAGATATACAAAGTTTACGAAACAAAGTTGCCAATTTTTATCGGCAACAAACAACCAACAGATTTACAGTTAATTACGCTGGCAACTTTTGCCAAGACAAAAAGTTGCCAGGCCAAAAACAAGACAAAGAAAACAAGAAAAACAAGACAAGGCAAGACAAGGCAAGACAAGACGATGAAGAGAGAGAAGGAAATAGAAGAAAAGCTGGTGTTTGAGCTCAGTAAGATAGGTTGTATGGCGCTGAAATACGTACCACTGCACACAGTCGGTATGCCCGACAGACTGGTACTGATACCAGGTGGAGTAGCGGTATGGGTGGAACTCAAAGCACCGGGAGAAAAGCCAAAACTGATCCAAGACTACAGACACAGACAGCTACGGAAACTGGGCTTCCAGTGCTTTGTTGTAGATAGCTACGAGGGTGTACAGGAGGTAGTCGAGTTCGCCAAGTCAACAATGATATGCTGACAAGGGACGATCTACACCCGTACCAAGTGCGGGCAGTGCAGTACATCAAGGACCACAGACAGTGCGGGCTATTCCTTGGCATGGGGCTGGGCAAGACAGCAAGCACATTGACAGCCATTGCGGATTTGATGTACTACGACTTTGAGGTACGCAAGGTGCTGGTGATAGCCCCGTTGAGAGTGGCTAGGGACACTTGGGCGGACGAGGTACAAAAGTGGGCACACCTACAAGGGTTGACGGTATCAGTGGCGGTAGGCACAGCAAAGGAGCGCACACGGGCACTGCGAGCAAAAGCAGATATATACACGATAAACCGTGATTGTGTGCAGTGGCTCTGCGATAACTATAGATGGGACTTTGACATGTGCGTTATCGATGAGTTGTCGAGCTTCAAAAACCCGACCTCTAAGAGGTTTCGGGCTCTCCGACGCAAACTCCCCGCCACAGTCCGAGTAGTGGGACTGACCGGCACCCCGACACCCAACAGTCTGATGGATCTATGGAGCCAAGTCTACTTGCTGGACCAAGGGGAGCGACTAGGCAAGACCCTGACAAGCTACCGTCAACGCTGGTTCCGCCCCGGCATGAGCAGAGGTTACGTAGTGTATGAGTGGATACCACGACCAAATGCACTAGAGGAGATCACCTCAGCGGTAAGTGACATAGTAATGAGCATGACCCGAGGTGAGCTGGACGACCTCCCCTCCGCCAACTACATAGACATACCCGTTACACTCCCCTCCAAGACACTAGAGGAGTACAAGCGATACAAACGAGATATGATACTCGAGCTACCGGACGGCGTACTCACAGCAGACAGTGCAGGGGTGCTGGCAGGTAGACTGAGGCAATTTGCAAGCGGAGCGGTGTATGTGGATGGCGATCACTACAGAGAGATACACCGAGCCAAACTTGATGCACTGCTGGAGCTCATCGAGTTTGCGGACAGTCCGGTACTGATAGCCTACGAGTACAAGCACGACAAAGAACGGATACTAGGTGCGCTACAGGGTACTGACGGAGTGGCGGTGCTGGACACAGCAGAGAGCATGCACCTGTGGCAGGCGGGGAAATTGCGAGTGGGTATCGGTCACCCGGCAAGTATCGGCCACGGGCTCAACCTACAGAGTGGAGGTCATACGATCATATGGTATAGCCTCACATGGTCACTTGAGCTCTATCAACAGTACAACGCACGACTGCACCGACAGGGGCAAAAGGAGCAAGTACAGATATACCACCTAGTAGCCAAAGGCACCATAGACGAGCGGATACTACAGGTGCTGGCAGGCAAGGACAGGACACAGAATGCAGTGATACAAGCAGTCAAGGACGAGCTGGAGCTATGAAAAAGGACAAGAAGTCGCAGGTCGTCAAGTTACGACTGAGCGAGTACACATATCTACAAGTCAAGGAGGTATCGGAGGTGCTGGGGCTAAATCAGTCTACGATAATGCGCAAAGGGGTAGAGCGTTTTTTGGCAGAGATCTACGATGAGACAGGAGCTATCAAGAGCAGATATAGAGAGAGAGCGAGAGCGGTGGCAACTCATAGCATCACACTACCACGTGATACGAGAGACCCTGATAGGTAGCAGTGTTCGAGTGGTGGTCAATGCACGGACGCAGGAGGATGACCTACACACAGCACTTATACAAGTGTGTGTGAGTGACTGTGAGCTAACCACCGACAACCTACTACCCGTGGTGCGTGCGAGGTACAACGCACTGCGCAAGGGTAATCGCATCGAGGATAACAAGCTCATCGAGTACACAACAGAGGAGACAAGCTATGGCATGGATATATAAGCCAAAAAGGCAAAGACGACCCCGACACACTGTCAACGCAGAGGCACACAAGAGACGGCGCAGGGTATACAACACTCAACGCTGGAGGCGACTGCGAGACCAAAAGCTACGGGATCAACCACTCTGCGAGGAGTGTTTGAGGCAAGGCAAGATCACCCCGGCAGACGAGGTGCACCATAAGATCAGCTTTGCGGACTACGTAGACAAGGACGAGGCTACCGCTTTGGCCTACGACTACGACAACTTGGAGAGTATTTGCAAGCAGTGCCACGGAGCTCACCACGCTAGAGAGCAACAAGAGCGAGCAGGTACCCACCCCACCACAGGGGGAAGGGGGGTGTAAAAAAGATTGGGAGGGGGTGGTTGCTAACCCCACCCCCAGTCCAATTTACGCCGAAAGTGTTTTTCAAACTTTTGAAAGTCAGATAATTACGGAATAAGCTACAGAAAATGGGAGCTAAACAGCAGAAAGTCAAGACAAAACAGGACAAAAAAGTGGGGGTAGTCGAGTACACTTGTCCCCCACATACTCATGCAAGGTGTCGTCAGTTTGTAGCATTGGTGATGGACAAGCTCAACGCCACAGAGGCCGTGGAGAGCATAGACTTGGGGGCTATAGATTTACTCTGTGGCTCATACAATCTGTATTGTCAGAGTGACGAGCAAGTCCGCAAAGAGGGAGTGACCGCCACCAACCGCTACGGAGAACTCAAACCGCACCCGGCAGTCAATGTCCGTCACCAAGCATTTAATCAATGTGTGGCCGTGATGAAAGAGCTAGGACTAACCATCAAGAGCAGGAGCAACCTACCGGTGGTGCAGAGTGACGCAGACGAGGACCACTTAGCCGAGTTTTTGTCGTGACGGGGTACAACAAATATGTAGCGGACATATTGAGTGGGGCTATACCGTCAGGCGAGCCCATCCGCCAAGCGGTGGCAAGGTACAGGACATGGCTGGAGCGAGAGGATTTAGAGTTTCGTCCGGAGGCGGTAGACAGGGTGGTTCGCTTTTTTGGCATACTCAAGCATTTCAAGGATCGGTATGCCGGGCGACCCTTTACCCTGGAGCCGTGGCAGGAATTTATAGTTGCGTGTGTCTATGGCTTTTACCACAGAGGCACGGATATACGGGCTTGCAATAACGTATATATCGAGGTCAGTCGCAAAAACGGTAAGACAGCCTTTGCGGCCGGCCTCTGTCTGTATCACTTGGTGGCCGACGGAGTGCATGGAGCCGAGGTAGACTTGGTGGCTAACAGTAGGGAGCAGGCAAGCATTGCTTTTGACTTTGCAAGCAAGTATGCGACAGGACTCAACACTAACAAGCGTAAGCGGTTCAGGGCCTTGCGCAAGGAGCTTTTTTTTGACGAGACGGACAGCAAAATGAACGTTTTTGCCACCGATGTATCCCGGCTGGACGGCTACAATGCGAGCATGTATCTGATTGACGAGTACCACGCTGCCAAGGACACCCAAGTAAAGGACGTACTGCAGTCGTCACAGGCCAACCGCCAAAACCCACTAGAGGTGATTATCACAACAGCTGGCTTTGACAAAAACTTACCGTGTTATCAGTACAGAGAGATGTGCCTAGATGTCCTCAGCGGGGCTAGCAAAGACGACACTTTGTGGGCGTTTGTCTACACCATGGACACCGATGATGACTGGCGTGACGAGGGCAACTGGCTAAAGTGTACACCCAACCTAGGGGTGAGTGTCAATCCTAGGTTTTTGCGTGTACAGGTTACCAAGGCGGAGCAGTCGCCAAGCCTGGAGGTGGGTATCCGCACAAAGACATTCAACCAATGGATGGACAGTCGGGAGACGTGGATTCCGAGCCAAGCACTCAAAAAGACATTGGGAGAGGTTGTTATCTCCGACCACTACGACCCCCGCTATCCGGATATATATTGCGGAGTGGACTTGTCGAGCACAACAGACCTTACGGCCGTTAGCTATTTGGCGGTGGATAGAGACCACGACAAGTACTATTTTCGCACGGACTATTACCTACCGAGTGAGAGTGTGGCGGAGAGTGAGTTGGCGGTGCAGTATCGGGAGTGGGTTCGTAGGGGGCACCTACGACTAACCCCCGGCAACGTGGTTGATTACGAGTATATACTGCGTGACATACTGGAGCAGGACAGCAAAACCCAACTACAGGCGGTGGGTTACGACAGCTGGAACGCCACACAGTTTGCCACAAGTGCGACCAACAGCGCACTGCCGATGGTGCCCTTTTCGCAGAGTATCGGCAACTTCAACCGACCGACCAAAGAGCTGGAGCGACTGATCCTAAGTGGCAAGGCATTGATAGACAACAACCCGATAACCCGATATTGCTTTAGCAACGTTGATCTACGGATCGACCACAACGGCAACGCCAAACCCGACAAGAGTAGCAAGCTCAAAAAGATAGACGGTGTAATAGCCATGCTAGAGGCCTTGGGTGTCTATCTACTAAGAGATATATAGTAGTATTTTTATTTGTGGATTGACAGATCCGGTGCGTATTGGTTACGTGCCGGGTACTTTTTTACAGCTAACTGTTTGTTAGTCAGTTGCTTCCCATAAAATGACGAAAATAATTCGCCAAATACTTGTACAGTATAAATATATTTCGTACCTTTGTAATGTCAAGAGAGAGATATGACACAAATAAAAAATAACAACAACATAAAACAAAAAACGACCATGGCTAAATATGAAGTACATTACGCTTGCGGACACACAGAAACTATCGAACTATACGGACCGCACAAAGAGCGCTACCGCAAGATAGAGTGGCTGGAGAAAGAGGGCAAGTGCAGCGAGTGCTACAAAAAGTCTCAGCCACATGTCCTCAGGATGGAGGAGCACAACGGAACTCCATATCTGGTAGCCCACACAAGGATGAGCTATGAGATTAAGGACACTCTCAAAGAGTTGGGTTTCCGCTGGGGTCGAGTTAGTGGCTACTGGGCATATCCATTCGAGGTTGGCGATGATCAAGCAAACGATGTAAGGGTAGCAGAGGAGCTTGATCGGTTGACTGGTGAGCTAGAGGAGCGCACCGGTCTACACTTCCAACTAGCAGTACAAGATTAAGGATTTGGATACTCCCATCAACGTGTGGTGATAGCCAAGCAAGCAGAGCCAAAATGACCGCAGAGGAGATACAACAAGCAAAAAAAAACAGCAATATGAGACGAGCAGAAATACAAATGTTGGGGGGGACCATCATAGAGTGCTACGCCATCCGACACCACCCTGCAGCTAGTCATGGGCAGGCAGTGTGGGTGGATGGGCAAGGACTACCTGTAGCTAATGCAAGTCTACCCATAGAGTCACCACTGTACAAGGTGGTACGTGAGTGGGACGAGGACATTACCGACCAAGTACGCAACTGTGGACTAACATACAGTGAGCTAGCAAGGCGAGCTAATATATCTAGAGGGTCGCTGACTGGAGGCATCACGGAAGCTACTAGACTCTCTACGCTGGTAGCAATAAGCAAGGCACTAGACCGTCCTCTAGTGCTGTACGATTCGCCAGTGGGTGAGATAGATGCAGATATACCCACTGCACTACGTCTACAATTGGCATGTCTGGATCTGTCGCAAAATGATATAGCTGAGGCTACCGGCATATCTCCAAATATCGTCAGTAACGCCATGCGAGGTAAAACCGATACGGCCCTCAAGACTTTGCAGGCAATAGCCAAGGCAATGCAGACGGAGGTGATACTCAAGATGTAGTCAAAAAGCGGAAAACCAATTAGGGAGCTACCCAGTACATGGGTGGCTCCTTTTTTTTGTTTGGACGTTTAGGAGGGCACAGAGGCCGAACCTTACAAACGATCCACATTTTTTGGCAACGGATATAGACAGAGGAATAAGGATGTGTATCTAAAACAAACAAACGGTCTACACTTTTTACCAATAGGTAAAAGGAGTAGCACTAATGGCAATACTAGATAAGATACAGCGACTATTTACAGCAGACCGCAACGAGGAGCGCAGGAGCCGATATGGGTCTCTGCCGGTAACCATGTACACAGCCCCGAGCACGACAGAGCCGACCTCTGCAATGGGGTTAAGTGCGGTATTTGCTTGTGTAGACGTAATCAGCAGTGCAATTGCCAAGCTACCGATTGTACCCTACAAAGTAGACAAAAGAGCTGGACGGAGAGTAAGGGCAGAGCAGGATGATCTGTATTATATGCTCAATTTTACCCCCAACGAAAATCTGACCCGGTTTGATTTTGTTAAGGCCTTGGTTATCTCCACACTCCTAGAGGGCAATGGATATGCAAGAGTTGTGCGCAACAGCTATACGGGCTATGGAGCGGAGTTGGAGTTGTGGAACGCCAATGACGTAACCATCCTACTAGACAAGACGGCGACAAAGGTAGCTGGGTATTACAATGCACGACTAGACGAGCAAGTCGCCCCAGGGGATATTGTACATGTGCGCAATTTTTCTGACGACGGTATTAAAGGGGTTAGTACTTTGGCATATGCGGCTAGTGCGCTAAACCTAGCCACAAAGGTTGAGCAGGAGGTCAGCAACTACTACACAAACGGGGGCGGTAGCTTTGGTATCCTGACGAGCGAAAACACCCGCCTCAATGACCGCCAAAGGGAAGAGATACGCAGAGAGTGGGAGGAAAACTTTGCGAGATCCACTACAGGGTTAACAGGATTGGCAGTGCTAGAGGCCGGTATGCAGTACCAAAAGATCACCATTAACCCGGCAGACGCACAACTGCTACAGACGAGGGCTTTTTCGGTACCCGAGATCTGCCGTTTTTTTAACGTTTCCCCCGTCAAGGTGCACGACCTATCAAAATCAAGTTACTCAACAGTGGAGGCGGTTGATCTAGCTTTTTTGACCGACACATTAAGTCCATACCTCACCAAGATAGAGCTGGAGTTGTGGCGTAAGATATTACCACGCAACGCACGCAAGAGTTACCGCATAGAGTTTGACACAAGCGCATTTAAGAGGGGGGACACCTCAGCCCAAGTCAATTTGTATCGGTCGCTGGCCACCATTGGAGCAGTAACGCCTAACGAGGTGCGGGAAAACTTTGGATTTGACGAGATAGAGGGAGGAGATGACGCCTATATACAAGTCAATATGACAAAGCTCAAAGACCTAGGCGCAGGAGTAACAAACAAGAAAAACGGAAGCAATGAAAGAGAAGGAAACGAGGAGTAACAAAACAGCACCGCTCAATATCCGAGCGCAAGACGGAGAGAGCCGAGTAGTGGAGGGGTATGCCGCACTATTTGAGACAGACTCCGAGATTTTAGGAGGTGATTTTGTAGAGAGCATAGACCGTGGGGCCTTTGACGGCGTTATAGAGCGGTCAGATGTCAAAGCATGGCTCAATCACAACCCCGACCGAGGAATCTTGGCACGAGCCATCAAAGGTAACGGGACGTTAGAGTTGACAATCGATGACAAGGGCCTGAAGTATCGATTTGAGGCACCCAAGACAACACTGGGCGATGAGTTGCTGGAGGGTATCCGCAGGGGAGATATTGCAGGCAGTAGTTTTGCGTTTACGGTGCAGGAGGATAAGTGGGAGCATGTCGGGGAAAGTTGTTACCACCGCACAATAACCAAGATAGAGGAGCTATACGATGTGAGCCCTGTATATGACCCGGCCTACCGAGACACGACTGTAGCACTCCGGAGCCTGGAGCAAAAGAAGAGCGAGGCGGAGCAGTCAGAAAAGGAAAAGATTAAAAAAGGAGAAGATAGAAATCTTAACACTACTAATAGAAAAGCGTTTTTGTATCTATGAAAAAGGATGAACTAAAGAGAATGGAGACGGCCGATCTCATGGAGGTAAGAGCCGAGCGAGTGGCAAGACAAGCCGAGTTGCGCAAACTATCTGAGGAGCGAGAGCTGACTGAGGAGGAGCTGACTGAGGCACGGTTGCTGAAGTACGACATTGAGCAGGTGTCGTTTGAGTTGGACAAGCGCAACAATGCAAGCAAGCCTTTTGGTGACGTGGTAGTCCTCACCAAAGAGGAGCGCAAGGAACCGACATTGGTAGAGGTGCTACGTGGACTGGCCACAGGGCGCATGACCGCAGAAATGGAGGCCCTTAACGAGCGTGGCAGATCTGATTTTGCCAAGGCAGGAACCGAGGTGTTGGGCGGTTTTGCAGTCCCACTTACCCGAGCCAACGAGGTTACAGCAACCACTGCAGGCAGTGGCAAGGAGTTGGTGGGTAAGACAACAACTTTGCTAGATCCTCTCAATGAGGAGTTGGTGTTTGCCAAAGCAGGAGCCACCATACAGACCGGACTGTCTGGCAATGTTGAGTTTATATCAGGTAGCAAGCTAGGTGCAGAGTGGAAAGGCGAGACCGACTCCAAGGAAGCAGAAAATTTGACCTTTGAAAGCAAAGAGTTTGCACCCAAGAGACTGTCTACCCGGGTGGATGTGTCTGTACAGCTACTCAATCAGTCCACAGCAGGAGTAGAGGAGTATATCGCTAATCAAATGCGCAATGCCATCCGGGCAAAACTAGAGAGCACGATCCTAGGCACTGCAGACATTGCCAATGCACCAAAGGCCTTTTTTGTCAATGCAAATCTGACCAAGACCAAGGTGGACGCAAGTCTCAAAGACCTCACAACTACATTTGTCAACGGGTTGCGAGCAAATGACGCACTACGTGGCAAGCTGGCATTTATCACCTCACCGGCAGGTCTGGCAATGCTAAGCGCAACCCCGATGGGTATTAACTACCTAGGGTCACTTGTAGACTACAAGCAAGGTACATTTCTGGGCTACAATGTATTGACCTCAAATGGGGTAGGTACAATAGCAGGAGCCGAGGGTCTTGTCTTTGCAGACTGGAGTAAGTTGTTTATCGGCAACTGGGGTGGACTAGAGATCACCCGAGACCCATACACAAGAGCTCATGAGGGAGTTGTCCGCTTTGTACTCAATACATATTGGGACGCTGGATTTGTGGATGACAATGCACGAGTGATAGGAGCGATTAAGGAGCCGACCCAAGCGGTTTGATTGTTGTTGTTAGGCTGAGTGTTTGAGGGGGTGACCCTCAAGCACTCAGATATTTTGCACATACCACTATGATAGTAACGCTCACTGACGCAAAAAAGCACCTCAACATAGATGAGTATTTTGTTGACGATGATGAGTACATATCCGAGCTGATAACAGACTGCGAGGGGATAGTCTCCGAGCAGGCCTGTGTAGACATCTCCTCTCTGGATGGCACTGCGTTACGTACCGCCAAGCGTGCGGTTTTGTTGTTGGTTGGGGACTACTATGCGCAACGTGAGTCCACTGTTATAGGGGCTAGTGTCAACGCACACCCTCTGGGGTTTGACCGTCTTTGTAACCTAATACGCAACTACGCAAGATGAAAGCAGGGCTACTTAACGAGGTTGTGGAGATACTGCGACTTACTGCTACACCTAGCGAGTTTGGCGGGTCGGACGCAGTCTGGGCAGTAGACCGCAAGGCACGAGCCAACGTAATACACAAGAGCGGGAGACTGGAGCTATCGACCTCAGAGGCATTTCCGGCCGGAGTGGTTGTGTTTGAGTTGCACATTTTCCAAAAAATGGCCTACACGGACAGGATTCGCCATGGAGGCAGACTGTACAGTATTGAGGACATAGAGTACAACCGCCAAACTAGGCGATTGATTGTAACGACACAACGAGTTAATGAGTAACCGAGGCAATCAAATAGACACCGATATATCCGAGGTAACGGAGCTAGTCCGCAACCTCACGTCACCCGATTTGCGCAAAGCGGTAGGCACAGCAACTAAGCGAGCTAGCAAGCCAATACTAGATGCCACAAAGGCTAATTTTAAGCGGTTAGTCTCAGGGCAGGGTAACGGTAGGAGCGGATCTCTTGTCGGACTGAGAGCCAATAGCGTAAGGAGGCGACATGGTAGCTACTCAATGGCAGTGCGTACTTTGCCGGTAATTGTCGCCAAGACCATTTGGCAGAGGACAAAAAACCCATTTACCGTAGCCACACTGCGGACCCGCAACCAAAATACGGACTTTAGAGCCTTGTTTTTTGAGCTAGGTACACAGCTGAGGCGCACACGTAACGGTTACAACCGAGGTAGCATAACTGCAGGAGGCTACTTTGCCCGAGCGGTGAGCGCACATGAACAAGAGGCTATGCGCTCAATGTCCGAGGAGATTTTACAGGCACTGGATCAGAGAGCAAAGAGATGAGCAGAGCACTTACAATAGGCCGAGAGATAAACAAGACGCTGGCCAAAGTATTTGGGGCTAATGTCCACCCGCAGTATGCCGGTATAGACACTCCGACACCTTTTGCGGTGTACAACCGTGACACAATCGAGAGAGAGTACGACGATGACGGCTACTCCGAGGTGGTGCAGGTTGGAGTGTCTGTAGTAGCCAATACCTACGCAGAGGCGGTGGACTTGGCAGAGCAGGTGGACAGTCTAATGCACAGAGACTTACGTAGTAGGTTGGTCAGTGCAGTAGAGGGATATGCAATAGACGACAAAAAATACATACAGGAACTCAACTACAAGATAATGTTATGAAAAGGCAAAAAGGTAGAGACGTACGAATATTCCTTAATCTGGATAACAAGGGGCTACCCAAGGCGGGGAGCACCATACTATACGCCACAAGTTGTGACGTATCAATCAATGCGACCACCGAAAAGCTATCGGACAAGGACGCTCCTAAGTCGGGGTTGACCGAGCTAACCGGTATCGAGTGGACAATGTCCACAAGTAACATCTTGGCCGACGACATGAGCAACCTCACCTCACTGTTGGAGGCTATGCAGGGTGACAAAGAGGTACTGATAGGCTATCACATAGTAGCCAACCCCAATGCAGATGGCCTGACCGCCACACCGTGGAAGCCCGGCGCAGGAGTGTATGGCACAGCCAAGGTAACGAGCGTATCGAGCAACGCACCGTCAGATGGGCAGGCGACACTGTCTGCTACATTTACAGGCTCTGGCAACCTGACCCCATCCAAGGGCACCGAGGTATAATAGTGTATGCAGATACTGGGTATAGAGTGCAAGTATTCACTGCGCATGTTTGTAGCCTTTGAGGGTATAACGGGCAGGCCGTTTGCCCTCAATGGCTATACAGACATGATAGCCCTGATACTTAGTGCGGTGGTCACAGCCCCCGAGGTACGCAGAGGCACGAGAGAGTGTCCTACAGCTGATGAGGTGTACGACTATTTGGACGCTCACCCCGGAGCGGTGGAGGAGTTTACTGAGTGGCTGACCAAGTCCGCACGCCCCGACGACATGATCTCCGAGGAGGATACAGAGGGCAAAAAAAAAGCCTGACCATGACCCAAATACTGCAGATACTTACTGCAAATGGGTACAGCCCGAGCGAGGTTATGGATAGCACCCCGCTCTGGCTTTGTCGCATATTGATACGAGGGCTGGTCTATAGGGATATGCACCTACGAAGTGAGCAACGACTGCAGCGCCTACTGATAGCGCAACCATGGAGCAAGGTAGATTTGTCACCGGAGGACATGGGCGTATTTGAGTGGGAGGACACCCCCGACAACGAGATTCCACCGGTCAATATTGAGGAGATGAGAGCGCAAGACAGTGCGGTTATTGCAGACATACGCAACACATTAAAGGATAGAGACAATGGCAAACGCTGAAATCAAGGTAAAAATAAAAGCCTATGACGAGGGCTTTGCAGCCGGCATGCAGTCAATGCGCAAGGAGACGGATCGACTAAAAGCGCAACTCTCCAAGACTAATCAGAGCAGTCAAGGGTTTGGAGCCACTCTTGGAAGTCTCAAGGGGGCTTTTGGGACACTTGGAGCAGTCATCGGCGGAGGTACTGTGGCTATGGAGGCATTCAAACGCACGATGGAGGGCACACAGTCTACCTCAGATACCTTTGCCTCTGTCACCGAGGGGTTGTCGGCCGGGGTGGATCACTTTTTCCAAACCTTGGCAGATGGTGACTGGAGCAACTTCCTAGACGGGCTCTCCACGTCAATAGAGATGGGGCGTCAGTTATACGACACATTAGACACACTGGGCGACATGCAGTGGGCCTTTGGGATCAAGCATGCGGGCATGCGCAATGAGTATCAAAAACTGCAACTCAAAGTCCGAGACGAGAGTGTACCTCTGGAGGAGCGCAAGCAGGCAATGGCGGAGTTTGAGCGGATGACGGACGAGTTTGAGCGTGACAACAAGCGGATGGCGGACAAGAACATAGAGGCGTTTGCCCAACAAATGAGCAAAGCCACCGGCCTACAGCTCAACAGCAAGTCAATAGAGCTATACCGGTGGACGCAGGAGCATGAGGGAGCACCAAAGACCCGAGATCAAAAGATTGTCCAAACCCTTATTGACATAGAGGATCAGATTAAGCAGGTAAGGGCAAAAGGTACCGTGACAGTAACCACAAGCAGTCCAACGGTAGGAGGCATGATCACGACCCAAACGCTGACCAAGGAGGCGCAGGCAAAGATAGATGAGCTCAACCGCAAGGCCGAGCGGATCGGCAAAAGGTTCCCCGACCACTACAACGCCTACAAGACGATAAACAAGCTGGGAGACGAGGAGCGAGACAAGGCTAAGCGGTTTTTTGAGCAGTCCGAGGCACTAAAGGGAGAGGCAGACAGCTACCGAGTGTCACTGATCAGGCTCAAGAGCAGACTGGGCAAGGAGGGCAACCGACAGGGAGGCGGTGCGGTGGCAAGGAAGCGTGAGGGACAAGCTCCGGTGATGAGTGCGGACTTTGCCAAGGATATAAGCGAGGAGGGACGCAGACTGATAGAGGCACGGAAGCCCACAGTGCTACCGATCCGCCCGGTGCTGGCACAGACCCCGGAGATCATCCGAGGGCTGGAGCAAGACATAGAGCGGTTGCAAGCTCAACTCTCCAACGCTGACACAGCGGACAAGCGACGAGCCATCAAGGCCAAGATAGCCCAAAAGCGGGAAGACATAGCTGAGATGAGGAGTGGGTACGAGATCAAGGGTTTGCCGGAGCTACCCAAGGTAGAGATGGACAAGGACGGACTGAGTGATGTACTGGACGCCAATATGCAATTAGTGGACAGCTTTGGCAGTCTGGGCAGTGCGATAGCCGCCATGGCTGGCGAAAGCGACAATGCGATAGTATCGATAACACAGTGGGTGGGTACGCTACTCTCCTCCATAGGCACAGCGATACCGGCAATAACGACCCTAACAGCACTACACAAGGCCAAGGCAACAGCTCAAGCCGAGGACGCAGTGACGGGCGCAGGAGCGTCAGTGGCCAACATACCGGTGGTGGGGGCGATAATGGCGGTGAGTGCCATAGCCGGAGTGATAGCCGCCATGGCCAATATGCCCAAGTTTGCGACCGGAGGAGTGGTCAGAGGTGCGAGCCACACAGGAGACAAGATATTGGCGAGGCTCAATGCGGGCGAGCTGGTACTCAACACAGCACAGCAGACCCGCCTGGGACAGATCATCGACCGAGCGGACGCAGGAGGCGGGGCAGGCGGACGAGTGGAGTTCAAGATCCGAGGCGAGGAACTGGTAGGTGTCCTCACCAAACACGGACGCAGGACAAGTAGGACATAAAGAGATATGTGGCAGACTAGTCTATTGAGTGCCAACGGACGGCACTACAGTATTGAGATAATAACGGACGTCACCCCCGCACCCAAGGAGTGGCGACTACTGCATGATCGGCCAATAGAGCTGATCACGGACGGTGTCACACCTATAGTAGACGCCGTGCAGTCCACCAGGTGTATTGTGCGCCTCTACTGTACCGCCAAAGATAATCTCACCAAGCTACTGATGAGCGATACCAACACCGTTCGGATCTTGATAAGCAGAGACACTCTCCCGGTGTGGGGCGGGTATCTGGATGTCGAGGGGGTGGAGGTCCCGGAGCCTTACGAGCGTGGGTACCGGGCGGAGCTGAGCTTTGGCGACTTTTTGCCTCTCAAGCTGTCCCGATACACACCTGAGGGGATCATAAGCATACGTGAGGCACTGTCCAAGACGGTAGGAGCGTATGGTGTGCCTATCAAGACGGACGGAGCTCATGCAGTAGCCGGGCTATCTGATCAGTATGTGGACACGGGACTGTTGGACGATGACTGTAGCAAGTACGACCTATTGGAGCTGGTAGCCAAGACCCTTTGTGCCACAGTGCGTCAGTATGGAGCTATCCGCTTCGACAGCCCACTACGGCATACACAGCTCACCCCCCAAGGGATACGCTACACCTACGGCGAGGACAATATCACCTCTATAGGAAGGGTGTACAACACGATCAACTACAAGCTATCGTCAACCAACAGTTGGGAGAGCAAGGGGGCTGTGGTAGATCTGGTCTCGGCGCAGGAGCAGTCGGGTGAGGATGGAGCAAAGTACAGAGAGGGGACCATAGGCAACTCCGACCATACATTTACGGCGGTGGAGCCGGGTGTACGAGGATTCGGATTGGCACCCTCAGAGAGTGAGGGCTACACCTATGGTCTGCTCGTCAGAGAGCACAAAGATTACAAGGGCTGGATCCCCAAGACGCAACAAGACGGAGAGCCGGTGAGCATTGGGCGCAAACTGATGGAGCAGGTGAGCAAACCCCTGAGAGGTGGATCCGACCGGGTCAATGTTTCGGCCTTTGCCTACTATGCTTTACCTATGTTGAGCAAAGACCAACGGCAGTACCTTGCTACCGCCCGAGTTCACGACAAAATTGACCTTTTCCTACATATCCCGGCACGCATCACGCTGGAATACAGGGATGGGAGCAAACTGTACTGGGGGAGCTCAGGCTGGACAAGGTCAGAGGCAACGACAACACTCATGTACCGGCACGGTGGTTTTTCTGTCGCACCGTCAAACTGCACGACCCTAGCCGACAGCAAATCGGCACTGGATAGCAAAGGCGACGGACACTACAAGGGTGGACCCGAGGGACTTACCTTACCATTACCCGGGGGAAAATTGCTCAACGCACGTGTTCGGGTGGAGGTCTATGACGGTGTCTTTTTCACCCTGGCCGAGCACCAGATCACACACAAGGGCTGGTTGCTGGAGTACACCTCTCCGCACTTGATGTGGTGGAGCCATGTCAACGAGCAACTAGGTGCACCGCTGGTGCAGTACTGGGAGATCATGGGAGACACCAAGGAGGTACAGCCCGGGGGGCTAGTGCTGCAGGGAGTCTCCATCACGAGCGAGACCGAGAGGGAGGAGCAGGAGCTGGAGCTACAAGCCTATGTCTCGCCTGAGGTCACCGAGGAGATCACCTACGAAGCAACCGTGAGCACCTGGGAGAGCATACCGGCCTGGACCTATACCCTACCGGGGGGAGGAGACTATATGCGGGTCAAGCAGATAGGCAACAAACAGCACTGGGAGGTGGTGGTAGAAGCTATCCTCAAGCTCTATGGGGCGAGAGGGGAGCGAGCACAGCTGACTGTGGCGGAGGATCCGCAGGGGCAGGTGTACAGCTATGGGGAGAGACGTTATTGGCTCACCGGGTGCAGATACAGCATACGGGAGAGCCGGGCAACACTGGATTTACAACAAATATTGGATACAGATTGGTATGGCGAGGCGCAAATATAACTACATCATCAACGACAAGACAAGCGGACTGGCGCGCAAACGCATCACCCCTAAAAGAGTGGAGGATACCCCCGAGCTCACAGTCGACAGGGGGGTATATCTCCCCGGCACGGTGTACAACAGAGGGGATAGAGTAGTGCACGCCGGTATTGTATGGCAGGCACTGAAAAGCACGAGCACTGCCCCCGGCTTTGACGGCGACACTTGGCGGTACGTTTCGCCCCTGGACCCTACGACAGCAGAGCTCAAGCACACGGTATCCGGGGAGATCATCAAGGGCACCGGCACTGCACATCTGTATGTGCAGGTGATCATATCAGGCTTTGAGGTGACAAGCAGGACGTCGTCCGGTTTGTCGGTGGGGGAGCAGTCCTCCGCCCTTGAGGTGACACGCCCCTACAGCGACCAGCCGTGGTTTTTTGTCCTCAAGCCGAAAGGCGAGATCAAGACCGCCGAAGTGTGTACGGTGCAGATCAAGCACGAGGCACTGAGGCAGTCGCTGACTACTGCTGTGCTACTGATCCCCGACGGCGCAACACTCACCGTGGAGGAGCTACAGAAGTTGCGTGGGACGGCACAAAGAGTTGGCGGAAACCGCATAGTGGCCTATCTGGACAAGGAGATACCCATCCGGGCGAGAGAGCAGGCCGAGGCCAAGGCCACACGAGAGCTAAAGGGGCTACTCTCCGAGCTGGACAAGCTACGACTGGAGAGCAAGACCACCACCGCCGACGTATCCGCCAAGATAGGCGAGATCCTGAAGACCCTCAACCAACAGCAGGAGCAGATAGACGGCGAGGTGTCCAACTGGTTTTACCCCGGCGCACCTGCCGTGGACAAAAAGCCCGAGAGCGAGTGGACGACCAACGCACACAAAGCCCGCCACATCGGGGACACCTACACCTCTACTGACAAGGAGGGCCCCTACATGGGCAAGTCGTGGCGGTACACCACCAAGTTTGAGTGGCAGGAGATAGCCGACACACTCATTAGCCAAGCACTGTCCAAAGCAAAGGAGGCGCAAGCCACAGCGGACGGCAAAAGCACCACGCACTTAACCAAACCAACCCGGTACGAAGAGGGCGACACGTGGATAGTCGAGAGCAACCTCACCCTGGACGGCAAGCCCATCAAGGCCGGCACACTGCTCTTTGCGACCGCCACCTCCGAGATCTTTGTACCCGCACACTGGCAGGACAAGACACGGTACCTCACCGCCATCCGGCAAGCCTACACCGACGCAGTCTCCAAAGCCAAGGAGCTGGACGGCGAGATACAGGTCGGCGGGCGCAACCTCGCCGTGATGTCAAGGATGATACCCGGCTATCTTTTTGGAGATTACAACAAAGGCAACCCGGGAGACAAGGACTACAAGGTAATGCTGTATAAAGACTTTGCCTACGACCCGACCTACCACGAGTGGGACGGAGCAATGCCACTGACATTTAAGCTCAAGAAGGGTGGGGTGTCAGTACCGATCATACATTACCACGATAAGGATAAGGTGTTTATAGGCTGGTCGTTTGACTGGAGTGAGAGACCGGCAGGCTACACAAAGACCCTGACACCACCAGCAAAGACCGCCTATATCCGCATTGGTTTCCCTTGCTCAAATCCCGTAGTCAAAATCGAGCGTGGCACCATCGCCACCGATTGGACCCCCGCACCAGAAGACCTACAGGCAGAGATAGACGCCATCAACGCCAATCCACCACGGATCAATCCAACAACAAAGACTTGGGAGGTCTATGTCCCATCGCAGGGTAAGTACATCGATACCGGGCGCACTAGTGTAGGAGATGACGGCAAAGCCCCCAAGATACTCAACGGCAATTGGCATGAGTGGGACGGCACCAAGTACACCGACACGGGGGTAAAGGCACTAGGCCGAGACGGCCAAACACCCTACCTACACATCGCCTATGCCGACATCAACCTCGACAGCGACAAGTACCCCCAAACAAAACAGTGGAATGGCTACAAAAGCACCGTTGAGAGAGATGGAAACATCTACACCGTCAAGCGAGGAGCAGGCGGTCCATGCGGTGTCATGGGATTCACCGGCACACGAGGAGCCACGGCCTGGTTTGTGGCAAGCGTCACCAATGTAGGCGACACCCCGATGGAGGTCCTGACCAACGGCTTTGCATTCGACGGACGCATCCGCCAACCACTCCCCCCGGGAGATACATTTAGCGGAATATGGCAGGTACGGTGCAGGAGCGACTACGACTTCGTACAGTTCCAGTTTTCCTCCAAAAACGCAGACCGCATCCAAGCCCGAGTGGACACCTGCGCACTCTACAAAAGCAACCCCATCACCAACTTCACGCACTCCGCACTCACCGAGCGGACACACATCGGACAATACACCGACACCACCCAAGCCGACAGCACCGACCCGATGCGCTACAGCTGGAGCCGGATCAAAGGCGAGGACGGCAAGTCGGCATTCGCCCTGAGGCTAGAGCATACCGACGGCACTGTGATAGGAGGGAAAGTCAACGGGGATATGTACCTGACACTCCGCCCCACATACGGAGGAAAAGAGATACAGATCACAGACGAAGTGGACAACCCGGACAAAGAAATTCACTACGAAGACACCACAATAACCTACAACCTAGGCGACGGCTGGAAATCTGCAGACGAGCAAGACCTCGAAATGCAAGCCCTGCCAATCAATGGCGAGGAAGCCCCCAAAGGGATTTGGGTGATGGCGACAGCGAAATACAAGGGGATGGTCGCAAGCGACACACTCTACATACCCAACCTCCCGGACCCACGAGAGCTGGCGGAGCTCAAGAGCGGGCTGTCCAACGCCAACACCGCCATAGCCACACTCGACAAAATAAGCAAGGAGCTGCAGAGTGGCAAACTCGACGCAAGCAAGTTCGCCGACATCCGCTACCTCCTCGACGCCCTCCAAAAAGGCACCACGCAGGTCGCAGGCGGGCTCATTTTGTCCAAGATCATAGCCCTCTCCAACCAAGTAGACCGCATCACCGCCTACCTCTCCGGCTACGACGGAAGCAACGGCGACGGCAAAATCCTCCGAGCCGGGATCAAGTACGACACCTCGGGAGCCGACACCGGAGAGGAGGAAATGCACCTCAAGCACAACGGAGAAGCCAAGCTCGGCGCCTGGACCATCCAAGGCGACAGTATCACCAACAACCCCACCCCCGACCAATACCGGGTACGACTCGACGCACTCCGGGGCGAGCTCTCGATAGACCGAGGACGAGGATCCAACCAAGGAGCCTACATCGGCAAAGACGGAGTCTCCTCCAACCGAGCACGCTGCCCGATATACCCCCCAAGTTTAGGAGCGACCGGGGGAGCAGCCATTGCAGGAGATGTACAATTCACCGACGGAGACGGACGGAGACCAACCGCAGGGTTTAGCCTAAACAACACACTGGAGCGAGAAGAGCAGTACATGAAAGATGAGGCCATCTTCGCCAAATACGCAGGTGTGGCCGGCACCACCAGTGAGTACGCAGACCCCAAGTACTACCGCAACTACGGAGGCTACTTCGAACACCTACGGGTCGACGGCCTGGAGCTCATGGTCCGGACGATATGGGAGGCCGACACCCCCATCCAAGTCCGCTCCATAGACTGCCGACTACTGCTGGTCAACCCCAAAAACCCCGAGGTCCGACTCCCCCGAGCCGACACCGTCTACCCCGGCTGGACACTCGACGTAGCCTGGAACAACTCCTCACGCTGGCTGGGACTGGAGACAACCGACGGCACAGCCATGGTCCGCCAAAAAGACATGGGCGTGACACGGACAGAGTTTTCGGAAGCCACCGGCACGTTCCGAGTGACCCGCATACGACGAGACCACAAGGTCGGTGACAAGCCGGTAGCCTGGTATGTCGAGTTCATCAGCTGGATCAAGTAGCGGTCATGGGGGGAAGGACCCAACCAAATGTACATTTGAAAAAAACCAAATGTACATATGAAAAAACCAAATGTACATTTGAGCCAACCCAAATGTACATTTGAACCAACCCAAATGTACACTCTGTGGGACCGAATGTACATATGGTGGGACCAACTCACTTCTTCCGAGAAACAGCCCCGACCGATCGGGAGAAGAGAGAGACGAGAGAAAAGAATTCGGTAGGGGAAAGTGTTTTAATATCAACTATTTATGAAGTACAGAATCGTACAGAAGAAAGGGCTTGCCAAGGGTGGCGAGCGAAAGACCATGCAACTGGCCTCTCAGGTCAATCACGGGCGAATCACGACCCGACCACTTGCGGAGGAGGTGGCGCAGATTACCTCTCTCGGCCGTGGTGACGTGTACAACGTACTGTCGACCATCTCGGACGTGGCTATGCGCTATGTGTCCATGGGGTACTCGGTGGAGCTGGGCGAGCTGGGGACGTTCACACCCCGCCTGTCCGCCAAGGCAGTACCGCTGAATGAGGTGTACGGCCGTGAGCATATCCGTGGCGTGCTGGCACGGTTCACGCCGAGTGTCGTACTGAAGGAGGCTTTGCAGAAAGTGACCTTCGAGCTGGTGGAGAGTGAGGAGGAGAAGAAGAAGCGCAAGGCCAACAAGACCGGCAGTGGCACCTGCCCTGCCCCCAATACTCCCGGCGGTCCCTCGCACGGTGAGGGGACTAACCCCCCGAGCGGTGGTAACCTGTAATGGATAGCCGGCGCCGACGGTGGCAACGGCCGAGCCCGGCTCCCCGAAATGCCACCGGCGGTGCCTTCCCTTTTTTCCCTAAACCCACACGTATGTACAACCTGATAGAGCAAATCCGAATCGGTATCGTAGCCATCTGGGCCGTGGTGATGACCGCACTGGCCCCCACCACCAATGCCCTGGTGCTACTGGTCATTTTCGCCCTCTCCAACGCCTTTGTGGGCTACCAAAGCAACAACATTACGCTGGGGGAGGCCTTCTCGTTCAGCAAGTTTTGGCGAGCCGGCATACAGCTACTTATGTACATGGGGCTGGTGGTGCTACTGCACACGGCCTTTTATGTCTTCGGCGACACCGACAAGTCCCTTTTTGCTACCAAGGTGGTAGCGTGGATAGCAGTCTGGGGCTACACGGTCAAGATTTTGCAAAACTGCCTGAAGATAGCCCCCAAGACCCGGGGGCTGAGGCTACTGTACACGATACTGGCCGTCAAGTTTGTAGGCCGACTCCTGCGAGAGTGGGGGCTGGACGTGGACGATAGCGACCTGCAAAACATTCTGAAAGATCAAGACAATGGAAAAGAACGACAAGACCCCAAGGGGGATCCGAAACAATAACCCCCTGAATATCGAGCGCACCGGCGACAAGTGGCTGGGCATGAGAGCCGAGCAAAGCGATCCAAGGTTTGTGCAATTTGAGACCACAGCCTACGGCTACCGAGCCGCTATCGTGATCCTGCGTAACTATGTGGCACGCTACGGGCTAAAGACCCTCCGACAAGTCCTCCACCGCTGGGCACCCCCCACCGAAAACAACACAGACGGGTACCTCTCCACCGTCTCACACCGAGCCAAGATCCTACCCGACACTCCGCTAAACATGTGGAATGTGGAGCCCGTCACCCGACTACTGGAGGCCATGACCTATGTAGAGTGCAGACAGCCCGGGGACCGCACCGCTATCCACACCGCCTACAGCCTACTCGAGCAATGATACGGATCAGTTGGGGGCTTTTGGGCATAATAGCCTTGACACTCTCGGGGTGCGCCTCAGCACGAAAGACTCAGCGTACCGAGTATCTGACGGGGCATGGGGTCACCTACACAGTCGACACCACCCGCACAAGGTACACCGTGGAGGTGATCAATGAATACCTCCGTGATACGCTGGTACGCACCATCTACAGAGAGGTAAGCGACGAGCGCAAAGGTGCGACACAGCTACATGACACAGTGTACATCGACAGGGTGGACACAGTGGAGGTGTCTACCGGTGACTCCGCCCCGGTCGGAGAGGGAGTGGCGGAGCTACAGCAGAGCCGGGAGCGCACCGCCACCAAGTGGCTGGCTATCGTGGTGATCCTATCCGCTACAGTCGTGGCGTGGCGCCTTTTGCGCCGGTAGGCCTCACCTTTTGCCATACAGCACAAGGTCGATCACCCGACGGTTGGCGTCATCCACTTTGCCTTGGTCAAAGTCTATGTATATATCCGTGACCGTGTTACCCCCATGACCGAGAGCGTGGGCAATGGTGTCCTTTGGAATGTCCAGACTAGCGGCTATCGTCGCCCAAGTGTGCCGAGCCCAGTAGGTGCTAATCTCCGGCTGTAGTGGGTGGTGGGTGCGCCGACCCTGCTTGCCAACGGTGGTGTCCCCTATCTTTTTCAAGGCACGGTTGCAACGGCTGAGGTAGTGCGAGTAGTCCTTGTATCGGTCAAAAGGAGAGAGGAGGTGCGTTTTGCCCCTGTAGCGGTCAATGATGGCCTGCGCCTCCGGCTCAACCTTGATGGAGTAGAGCCTGCCCGTTTTGGACCGACGGTAGTAGATACGCCCGTTTTCTACCTCCGTGACGCCTGCCAAGTCTACCATATTGATCCCGATGAGTAAAAAGATGAGCTTGAAAATGTCTAAATACACTTGCTCATCCTCCGTGGTGGGTGCGCCAAAAAACGCCCGCAACTCCTCCACCGACAGCGAACGCTTGCGGGTCGCCTCCTGCTTGATCCTGAATCGGCGAAACGGGTAATTGTCTGTCAACTCCTCGTCAATGGCAAAGTTGCAGACCGAACGTAGGTTGCGCAAGTGGATAGACACCGAATTCACGGCAAGCCCCGAACCAAGCAACCGGCCCTCAAACCTGCGAAGCCACCCCACATCCAAATCATCAAAGACGGTGCCTGCCCCATCCTCGCCGAGAAAAGCCCGAACCTTGTTGAACGTATCCCGGTAGCTTTCCCGGGTCTTGGGCTTTTGCTTGGCGCCGATAACCCCCATGAAGACATTGAGGAGCGTATCGCCCGGGGACTGCACCCCGTCCTCATTGAGGGCGTCGGGGTCATCCAAGTATTTGAGGAGTACAGCCTTTACCGCAGACGCCGTCCCCAACCCCTTGAGGTGCCCATTGAGCTGAAGAAAAAGAAGCCCCTCCGAAATAGCCCCGATCCGAGAGGAGAGATAGTTGTTCAGCACCGCCCTCCTCGGGTGGGACGTTATTTGCCTCGTCTGTGCGCTCCACTGCTCCTCCGCCAAGTCTATCCCCAAAGGGATAAGAGCAGTGGTGGAACGCACAGAGAAAGTCGCTACAAGCGGAAACGTGCCATCCCCTTTTTGCCTACGCTTGTCAAGTCGCACCCCCACTTTTATCTCCT
This sequence comes from Porphyromonas sp. C0026D3, assembly GCF_056590775.1. Classification (NCBI taxonomy): domain Bacteria; kingdom Pseudomonadati; phylum Bacteroidota; class Bacteroidia; order Bacteroidales; family Porphyromonadaceae; genus Porphyromonas; species Porphyromonas sp. C0026D3. The sequence continues at coordinate 88,128 of NZ_JBWPWU010000008.1, read as the reverse complement.
TGAAACCTGCCATAATACTAGACCAATCACTTTGAGTTACCTTAGTGTTTTCCGGGGTAGTGACGGTTGCTCGTGATTTGCTCGTGATTTGCTTGCATTTGCTCATAATTGTTCGTTTTTTGCCTTAAAATGCCCGCAAATCCAAGCGATAAACACCTCAAAAATCCACCAAAATAGCCCTATTTACACCAAAAACAAAGGCGTTAAAGTGTTGATTTCCACACTTTAACGCCTCTTGCGGTCTGGACGGGACTCGAACCCGTGACCTCCTGCGTGACAGGCAGGCATTCTAACCAACTGAACTACCAGACCAAATGCTCATCAGTTTTGTTTTGCTCTGCAAAGATACGAAAATTTTTGACACCACCAAAATATCGGAGCAAATAATTACCGATCAACACATCCGCAACATTTTCGTTTTGGCAAACGAAATAAAATAGCTACCTTTGCAACGCTTTTAACCCCCCGGAGGGGTGGCAGAGTGGTCGATCGCGGCGGTCTTGAAAACCGTTGAAGTGAGAGCTTCCGGGGGTTCGAATCCCTCCCCCTCCGCAAACAAGGATGTAAATCAATCCATGATTTACATCCTTTTTTCTTTCCACGCCCCAAAATCCATTATTCCGGACTTATTGCCTTTCTTTTGCCGCAATATCATCGTATCCCTGAATGCAATACCTGTCACACATAATGATTTACGGATATATTAGAGTAAGCAGCGATAAGCAAACAGTAGAAAATCAGCGTTTTTGTGCAACAAAAAAAATTCTATTTGTGACTTTGCAACTTCCGATAGCTGGATCATACTTTCTCCTATCGAGCAAAGCATTAAGAGGAAAATAGAAGCCGTTGGCACACCATTAAAGGACTGGAATATAAAAATCTACAGAGGTGTTCTTACAGGTTGCAATGAAGCATTTATTATCAATACTGCAAAGCGCAATGAAATCTTGGGAAATTGTCAATCTAATGAGGAACGAGTAAGGACGGCTGAACTTATACGACCTATTCTCTGCGTGGCAGGGATATTAAGAGGTATGGATATGAGTGGGCCAATATATGGTTGATTCCACTTTTTCCATCACGGTGTTACAATATTGATGAGTACCCAGCTGTCAAGCAACATTTACTTTCATTCGGCATTGAACGATTGGAACAAACAGGAAAAACACATGTCGTCAATGGCAAGAAAGTGAACGCCCGGAAAAAGACCAATAACAAATGGTTTGAGATTCAAGATAACATCAGTTATCGGGACATCTTCATGTTGTGTCATCTTGACATTGAACTCATACTGCTGTTCTTCGGTAATACCAAGACAGATTGCTGGAACCTGTTATAGCCATGCCTTGGGTATATTGATTGAAGTCATCAGGATAGAGTACATATATTTTGGCATGTATCTTCTTTGATGGATGGACGCGTAACTCCAACTTATCGTCAATAAGATCTTGCACCATCTGAAATATGTCTTTTTCCACCTCCTTTCTGTAGTTGGAACTTTCAATGTCCTTGCGAATACGATGAAGATAATCCTGCTTTACATCTTCGGCGCCAAAGGAAAGTTTACCTTGTCGAAAGGCTTCCGTAATATACTTATCCACATCTATGCCAATAAGTGCCCTTACCTTGTTGATCCTGTCAAGGAATGGACGCAGCGGAAAATAGCCAGATGCACGTAGAAAGCCAACGACAGCATCAAGATTTCTAATTTGTGGATTATGCAACAGCACCCCCTCAAACTCTTTCATTAAAGTATTCCCCCTCCTATTGGTGAAGATGTGGGAATTCGATGGTTGAATTGTACTCATATAGTTTTTATTTTGATTACAAGTCTATGAACTTATACGGAATAAAACGAAGAAAATAGAGCATGAGGCATAACCTATTTTTCGGCTTATCGCCTTTTCGCACTTTTTTGTGTGCAAGGGAGAAACCGAGAGCAGGCGTCTTCGGACCACAGCCTAGGAGTTGCTTTCGCACAGAACTAGCGGGTTGAAATCTTTGGATATTGCGATGACAATGCCAGAAGAGTATAAAAATATGGAGGAGGGTGCGTCCGATGGACGCACCCTCCTCCATGTATTGGGATAATAATGTCCGGCCTACCGGCTTACTTGATACGCTTGTAGCCGTAGACTGCCTGATCTCCCAGTTCTTCCTCGATGCGGAGGAGCTGGTTGTACTTGGCCATACGGTCGGAGCGACTGAGTGACCCGGTCTTGATCTGTCCGGAGTTGGTGGCTACTGCGATATCGGCGATGGTAGCATCCTCTGTCTCACCGGAGCGGTGGCTGGTGACAGTGGTGTAGCCGTGACGGTGTGCCATCTCAATAGCGTCGAGTGTCTCGGTGAGTGATCCGATCTGGTTCACCTTGATCAGGATAGAGTTGGCGCACCCTAGTTCGATACCCTTGCGGAGGTAGTCCACGTTGGTCACAAATAGGTCATCACCCACGAGCTGGCACTTGGCACCGATTGCATCGGTGAGTTTTTTCCATCCGTCCCAGTCGTTTTCGGACATACCATCCTCGATGGAGTCGATGGGGTACTTGCTGATGAGCTCTTGGAGGTAAGCCACTTGCTCGTCTGCTGTGCGCTTGGCACCCTTGTCGCCCTCAAACTTGGTGTAGTCGTACACTCCGTTTTCGTAAAACTCGCTAGATGCGCAGTCAAGTGCGATGGTCACATCGCTACCGGGCTTGTAGCCTGCGGCTTCGATTGCCTTGATGATGCTGTCTAGGGCATCCTCGGTACCGTTGAGTGCCGGAGCGAAACCGCCCTCGTCACCTACAGCTGTGCTGAGGCCGCGTCCCTTGAGGACCTTCTTGAGTGAGTGGAAGACCTCGGCTCCCATGCGTAGCCCTTCACGGAAGGACTTGGCACCCACGGGACGGATCATGAACTCTTGGAAGGCGATGGGGGCATCACTGTGTGAACCACCGTTTATGATATTCATCATTGGCACAGGCAGTGTATAGGTATTGGTTCCGCCAATGTAGCGGTACAGTGGCAGTCCGAGTGCGTCTGCAGCGGCCTTTGCGACAGCCAGAGATACACCTAGGATGGCGTTGGCACCTAGTTTGCTCTTGGTGGGGGTGCCGTCCAGCTCCAGCATCTTGTGGTCGATACGACGTTGCTCGGTGGCGTCCATCCCGAGGAGCTCAGGAGCGATGACATTGTTGACGTTTTCTACAGCCTTGAGGACACCCTTGCCCTCGTAGCGGTTTTTGTCACCATCACGTAGCTCCAGCGCCTCGTGCTCACCGGTGGATGCTCCACTGGGGACGGCTGCGCGGCCAAAAGCTCCACAAGCCAATAGTACTTCTACTTCTACGGTTGGGTTGCCACGAGAGTCGAGGATCTCGCGAGCGTGGATGTTTACAATTTCCATGTTTTTATTGCTTTATTGTTGTTTGAAAAAATGATTGCCATTGATAACCTTGCACTTAATCTTTCTCTCTCCTACAAAGATACCAAAAACAGTGGATACCCGATCGACCATCCACTCGCCCGGTACTATGAAGCTCACTTTTCTCCAATAACTGGATCTCGGGTGACGGTGATCTTTTGCTACATTTGCGTAGGTGGGTGAGGTGTGTCACATTATTGGAAGTATGTCTTATGTCAAAGGATGACTGCATGGATTACGAGCGGCTGCCGGAGTCGTTTTTGGCTCACCCCGGTGCAACCGAAGAGTACAAGGCGGAGTGGCAAGCAACCCTCTATCGTGTTGGTGGCAGGATCTTTGCGATCTTTCACGAGGACAAGGAGGGCAATCCGTACCTTTCGTTCAAGAGCGTACGTGCGGAGGTGGAGGAGTTGTACGGACGACATGAGGGGCTGATTCCGGGCTTTCACTTCAATAAGCTACACTGGACTTCTGCCCGAATGGATCTAGAGGTACCGGCGGATCTCATAGCGCGCTTGGTGGCTCGCTCCTATGAGCTTGTCTGCACCGGATTGCCCCGTCGGTTGCGTCCCTAAATCGGGGATATTTTTTACAGATGTATCTGCACGGCGTGTAGTTTTTTGGTACCTTTGTGATAAGTGGGTGTTGTCACTACTTTTTGAGCACAATATTATGAGAACGATACACATCCTCAATGGTCCCAACCTGAATAGACTTGGCTCACGGGAACCGAGCATCTATGGCACGACGGCGTTTGAGGACTACCTGGAGCGATTGCGCGACCTTTTTCCGAGCGTGGATCTGGTCTACTATCAGTCCAATCACGAGGGAGACTTGATCGACTATCTGCAAAGTGCTATCGGTGACGAAACAATAGGCGTGGTGATCAATGCCGGCGCCTACTCCCACTACTCCTATGCTATCGCAGATGCGATCCGAATGGTACCGTGTCCTGTGGTAGAGGTCCACATCAGTCACTTGGCCACTCGTGAGCCACACCGTCACATGACTGTGCTCACCGAGGTGTGTGAAGGAATGATCATGGGCTTTGGTCTGGACGGCTATCGACTGGCAGTCGCTCATCTGGTGGCACGTAAGTGACCCACCTAGGGAAAGAAAGGGAACGGATTGGGGGCATTTTTTTTGAAAGCATCCCGTAAAAAAGAACACATATTAGATCTTCATACAATGAATAGGCACAACTCCACCAAGATAGTGGCAACAATATCCGATCAGCGCTGTGATGTAGACTTTCTACGGCAGGTGATCTCCGAGGGCGTGAACGTGGTGCGACTCAACTCAGCCCACATGGACCACAAAGGCTTTGACCGAGTCATCGGGAACGTGCGGTCGGTAGATCCTCACGTGGCCATCCTCATGGATACCAAAGGCCCCGAGGTACGTACCACAGTCACCCCCGAGCTGATCCGCTACTCTACTGGAGAGCATGTGGACATCATCGCTGACCCCAGTGTCGGCACCACGCGCGAGGTGATTGCGGTCAACTTCCCGGGATTCGTACGAGATGTAGGCGAAGGTGACCTCATACTCATCGATGACGGCATGCTGGAGCTACAAGTCCGCCAAAAAGAGGAGGGGGTCCTCCACTGCGAGGTACTCAATGATGCAGAGTTGGGATCACGTAAGAGTGTCAATGTACCCGGGGTGAATATCGACCAGCCCTCCCTGACCGAGCGCGACAAAGACACCATACGCTACTCGATAGAGAATGGAGTGGACTTCATCGCACACTCTTTTGTCCGATCCAAGCAAGATGTGCTCGACATCCAGGCCATCTTGGACGAGCACAACAGCCCGATCAAGATTATCGCCAAGATCGAAAACAGCCAGGGGGTCGAAAACATAGAGGAGATACTGGATGCCGCCTACGGTGTGATGGTTGCGCGCGGAGACCTCGGAATCGAGATCGACATGGAGAAGATCCCGGCCATACAAGCCAGAATAATACACACCTGCCTACTCAAGAAAAAACCGGTGATCGTGGCCACACAGATGCTACACACCATGATCACCAGCCCGAGACCGACACGTGCCGAAGTGAGTGACGTGAGCAGCGCCATCCTCATGAATACCGATGCCGTGATGCTGAGTGGAGAGACGGCCTATGGCAAGTACCCGGTCGAAGCGGTGAGGGTGATGAGCAAGATCATCCGAGAGGCTGAGCTACACAAGCAAAAGAATGGGGAATCGAGGATAAAAAGGGGAGACAATGAGGAGCTCAATGTCACTAGCTTCCTTGCCAAACAGACTGTCAAATCCGTGGAAAAGCTGGGTGTAAAGGCCATCATCACCGATCCGGTGTCCGGTCGGACGGTCCGCAACCTATCCGCCTATCGTGGCAAGGCACCGATCTATGCCATGTGTTTTGAGGATCGCAAGTGTCGGGAGCTTGCTCTCAGCTACGGGGTCTTCCCCTTCTTCCGCGAAAGAGGTGAGCGTGCAAGTGCCCAAAAAGCGGCTTTCATGCACGATGCGGTCAAGGTCCTCATACAGAATGAATGTCTTCAGCCGGATGACCTCGTGGCCTACATCGGTGGCACGCTTTTCACACAACTGGGGACAACGACACTGACCATCAATAGAGCAAAAGACGCCATAGACTTCTACGAAGACAACGGCCAGTCCAATGAATGCGACTTCCACTCCGACTCTGAGTGAGACGCTCCGAGAGATCGCACTCGATCGATACATCAGCCGGCACTCCGAGCCCGAGCCCGAGGTGCTCCGACAGTTGCGCCATAGAGCCAACCTACAGCTTGTGTACCCTAGGATGGTCTCCGGACACCTCCAAGGACGCTTGCTCAAGATGCTGGTACGCATGATCCGACCTCGCAACATACTGGAGCTGGGCACCTTTGCCGGATATGCCACGATATGCATGGCAGAGGCTCTTGCACCGGGTGCACGCCTCACCACTGTAGAAGTGGATGAGGAGCTAAAGCCCTTCATTGAGCAAAGCCTGAAAGAGGCCGGTGTACGCGACCGCGTGGATACGGTATATGCAGATGCCGAGCGACTGCTTGAGGAGCTGGACCTCAGCCACTACGATCTCGTATATCTCGATGCCAACAAGCGACGCTATCCGCACTACTACGAACTACTCCTTTCGGGGTTGCCAAGCGGGGCTTTTGTACTAGCCGACAACACACTATGGGGCGAGAAAGTACTAGACTCAACAGGGCATGACCCTCAGACCGACGGCATCCGATCGTTCAACGAATTGGTTGCCGACGATGACCGAGTAGAGAAAGTCCTGCTACCCCTAAGGGATGGACTAACCCTCATATATGTAAAGTAACATGGACACACTACGAACCACCAAACTAGCTCGACTGATCCAAAAAGAACTGGGCGAACTCTTTCGCCTGGAGACCCAAAAGATGAGCGGCGTGATCATATCCGTCACCGACGTTGACCTCAGCCCGGACCTCAGCAATGCCCGAGCCTACCTTAGTATCTTTCCGGATGCTAAGCAGGAAGAGGTAATGCACTTGGTTGAGCAAAACACTGGAGTCATACGCTACAACCTCGGTAACCGGATGGCTTCACAGCTGAGGCGCATCCCGTCACTAACCTTTGAGTTGGACCGCACCGAAGAGTATGCTCGCAAGATCGACAAACTCTTGGACGAAAATCGACCGGTAACTCCGGATGGCACAAACGAAGAGAAATAGCCTGTCGGTCGCCCTTTTCATCGCATGGCGCTACTTTTTCTCCCCCAAAAGGACCAATGCGGTGAACATCATCTCCATCGTCTCGGTACTAGGCATTGCACTGGTAGCCATGGCGATGGTCTGTGTCCTCAGCATCTTCAATGGTTTTGAGGCCTTTACCGATGACCAACTCTCCGACCTCACAGCACCCTATGTCCTACAGCGTACCGACGGAGCCGCCTTCTTGCCGGACACACTGGACGTGGAGGGAGCACCGGTATTGACCGGACAGGCAGTAGCCACTTTTGAGGGCAATACCGTCCCCGTCACCTTGGTAGGGGTTGACTCTCTCTACACTGATGTTGTCCCGCTGGAACACTACACGACAGAAGGGGTCTTTGACCTCGGTGAGGATGAAGCTCCGGCCGCCGTCGTTGGGATTGGCATAGCGGCAGACCTCGGAGCCGGGGCAGGCTACCTATCGCCCCTAAAAGTCATGACCCCAAAGCGCATAGGCCGGATCTCCACCATCGTACCGATACGCAGCTTTTTGGTCGAAGACCTCTACATTTCCGGCCTATTCCGCACAGACCAAGCAGAGGACAACACAGACATCTACCTACCGATCGCCACCGTCCGACGCCTACTACAGTACACGAATGGGGAAGTCAATCGTATCGCTCGCACCACTCCCTACAACGGCTCGTTGCCAAAAGGATATGAGCAACTCACCCGTCGCGAACAACACCCAGAGGTCTATCGGGTTCTTATCATCGAGAAGTGGGTCTCTGCCCTGCTCTTACTCTTTGTCCTCCTGCTGTCACTCTTCAGCGTCATCAGCACCCTCGGCATGCTCATTATTGAGAAAAAAGAGGATACCACAACCCTCTCCGTCCTCGGAGCACGACCTGCCCTGCTGGACAAGATCATCATCCTCGAATCCTGGTTGCTATCGATCTCCGGCACCACTATCGGAGTCGTCACAGGAGTGGTCCTTGTTATCCTACAAGATCGATATGGGTTCCTACGGCTGGGGGATGGTAGTAGTGACTACCTACTCGACTCCTATCCCGTACTGCTCAGGCTACCTGATGTGCTTGGCGTAATCCTTGTAATCCTACTGATCGGATGGATCAGTAGTAGGATCGCCTATCGACTCTTTAGGCGCCCCACCTCCGCTCCGCATGCAGAGGGCTGAAAAGAGACTGTCGGCCACCGAAACCCATACAGACAACGGCTCGCAACCCACCAGGAAGAAGGGTTGTGAGGAAATTTTGGGCAAAGGGGTTGTTTTTGCGTACCTTTGTATAGGTAGTGGGCTGACTTTTTGTCGGGGAGGAATAAGGAACACAGTAGATAAGCCTGCTTTTTTTCGGAGACTAAGCTATATCTGATCAATCAAAACCATACACACTATGAACACGAACCCTTCTATCTCACTCAGAGGTGCTGACAACCTACGCATTCTAGCCCTCTCAATGGTTGAAAAAGCCAAATCCGGTCACCCCGGCGGTGCTATGGGTGGTGCGGATTTTGCGTACATACTCTTCTCGGAGTACCTGGAGTACAGTCCATCCGATCCCACATGGATGGCGCGTGACCGCTTTTTCCTTGACCCCGGGCACATGTCACCTATGCTGTACGGAGTGCTGGCAATGAGTGGTCGCATGACGATGGAGGACCTCAAGAGTTTTAGGCAGTGGCAGAGTGTCACTCCGGGACACCCGGAGCTAGATGTCGCACGTGGGATCGAAAACTCATCTGGCCCACTGGGACTGGGTCATGCTCTGGGCATAGGTGCGGCTATTGCGGCCAAGAAGTATGAGCAAAAGTTTGGGAAGGAGCTGATGCGTCAGCGGATTTTTGCCTACATATCCGATGGGGGAATTCAAGAGGAGATTTCACAGGGAGTGGGACGCATGGCCGGTCACCTGGGGCTGGACAATCTGGTGATGTTTTATGATGCCAATGATGTACAACTCTCCACACGTGTGACCGATGTGACCGAGGAGGATGTAGCGATGAAGTACCGTGCTTGGGGCTGGGAGGTCCTCGACATAGATGGCAATGACCACAACCAGATCCGCCAGGCACTGGACACCGCTATCGCCGTAGAGGGCAAGCCTACCCTGATCATTGGACATACGCTGATGGGGAAGGGGGCAATAGGCAAGGACCACGAGTCGTATGAGGACCTCATATCTACCCATGGTCAGCCCCTCTCCAATGCCGGTGCCTGCGCCTCTGCGACCATTGAGGCATTGGGTGGCAACCCGGAGGATCCATTTTGCCTCTTCCCGGAGGTGCGTGAGGTATTTGCGAAGCGTACCACTGTACTAGAGGAGAAGTACCAACAGTGGAAGGACAGATACAAAGCTTGGGCACAGGCCAATCCGGCTTTGGCAGAAGAGTATCACCGCTGGCTGAACACCTCTGTGGACTATATTGAGTGGGACAAGATTGAGCAAAAGGCGGATGGGCCTACTCGCAATGCGTCAGCAACTGTCCTAGGTGTACTTGCTGAACAAGTACCCAACATGGTAGTAGCCAGTGCCGACCTATCCAACTCGGACAAGACCGATGGATTTTTGAAAAAGACCAAACCTATCGTCCGTGGGGACTTCTCCGGAAAGTTTTTGAACCCCGGAGTCTCCGAACTCTCTATGACCGCACTCTGCATGGGTATGACTCTGCATGGCGGTATGATCACGGCGTGTGGCACATTCTTTGTCTTCTCCGACTACCAAAAGCCGGCGATCCGACTTGCCGCCTTGATGGGCCTGCCGGTGAAATTTGTATGGACACACGATGCCTTTCGGGTCGGTGAGGATGGGCCCACACACGAGCCGGTCGAGCAAGAAGCACAGATCCGCCTGATGGAGAAGCTCCAAAACCACAACCACCAAAACTCCATGCTTGTCCTCCGTCCGGCAGATGTGCATGAGGCTACTGTGGCTTGGAAAATGGCGATGGAAAACCAATCCACCCCCACCGGGCTAATCTTTTCGCGTCAAAACATCAAGAACCTCCCGGGCAACGACTACCAAAAGAGTCTACGCGCTGAGAGAGGAGGATATGTCGTGGTAAAGAGCGATCGTCCGGAGGCAGTACTCGTCGCCACAGGATCAGAAGTCTCCACCCTCGTAGCTGGTGCAGAGCTGCTCCGCAAGAGTGGAATAGAGGTGAACATCGCCTCGGTACCGAGCGAGGGGGTATTCCGGACACAACCTCAAGCCTACCAAGATGAGGTATTGCCCGAAGGGTTGCCAAGGTTCGGATTGACAGCCGGATTGCCAGTCAACCTGCAAGGATTGGTTCCCGAGGGCAAAGGGCAGATCTTTGGTCTAGAGTCGTTTGGCTTCTCTGCCCCTTACACTGTATTGGACGAAAAGCTCGGGTTCACAGCAGAGAATGTGGCACACAGGGTACGTCTGCTACTTGGAAAGGAGGTGGCACGATGATCAGAGGAGTCAATCGCATCGGCCTAGCCTCTGACCATGCCGGCTACTGCATGAAAGAGACGGTGAAGGAGTTTTTGTCAAAATGGGCACCTGAGGTGGAGCTTGTCGACTACGGTACGGACTCCACAGCAAGTGTGGACTACCCGGACTATGGGCGTAAGCTGGCCATCGCCGTCGCATCAGGAGAGGTGGACTATGGGATAGCCTCGTGTGGAACCGCCAACGGCATCTCCATGACACTCAATCGCTACGAGGGAGTCCGCGCCGCGCTGGTGTGGACCCGTGAGATCGCTGAGCTAGCTCGCAAACACAACGACGCCAATGTTCTGGCCATACCCGGTCGATTCGTCACTCTGGATGATGGGCCAAAGTTTGTTGAGTGTTTTTTTACAACCGAGTTTGAGGGAGGAAGACATCAGAAAAGAATAGATAAGATTTGCCGCAAATGAGCGAACGACTATACCCGGACTTTGAGCATCGAGATCCAGACACCCTTGCCCAAAAAGTGCGTCAAGGACTGGAGTCCTATCGTACTGAGATAAGCCGGATCAAAGCTGTACCTGAGAATGAGGCAGACTTTGCCAACACTGTCTTGGCGTTGGAAAAGAGTGGTAAGGATTTGGATGTAGCCAGTGCCTCGTTTTTCAACCTTCTGAGTTGCGATGCCGATGATCGACTGATGGAGCTCTCGCAGGAACTGACCATGGAGCTCACCGAGGTCGCCAACGAAGTAGGCATGGACCTGGGGCTGGCCCAAAAGGTACGTGCCATATACAATGCCGACCAGAGCCTCCTCGATGTACAAGATCGTCGACTCCTCTACCGTAGCTACGAGGGCTACAAAAACAGAGGCGCCTACCTGACCGATGACATTCGTACCGAGCTAAAGAGCCTGCACAAAGAGCTAAGCCTCGCCACCCTCAACTTTGGGCAAAACGTCCTAAAAGAACAAAACACCTACCGCCTCTCAATCATGGATGGAGAGTGCCTCAAGCGACTGCCACAAGCCGTACTGGACAAAGCGGCACACACGGCACAAGAAGCAGGTGTCAGTGGATGGGTATTTGACTTTAGCATGCCGGCGTACTCGGCTATCATGAAGTACTGCGACAGTCGTCCAATACGGGAAAAAATGTACCGCGACCACGGCAAACTGGGCTTTGACACCAACAAGGAGACCAAAAACACCACGCTGGTCTACGATATAGTACGACTTCGGACACGAATCGCCAACCTCCTCGGATACGACACCTATGCCGACTACACTTTGGCAGATCGCATGGCCAAAGACTCCACCTCCGTCTACGCAATGCTGGACCAACTACGCGATGCCTACCTGCCCATCGCTCAGAAAGAGGTGGCGACAGTACAAGAGCTAGCCTCGCGAGAGGGGCTGCAGGAACCCATGCAACCGTGGGACTGGAGCTACTACGCTGAGCTGTACCGCCAAAAGGAGCTGGCGTATGATGAAGAGGAGACTCGACCCTACTTTGGGCTACAAGACAGTGTGGAGGCCATGTTTGGCCTGGCATCGGACCTATATGGGCTGGCTTTTGTTCCCAACACCGAACTAAAGCCCTACCGTGACGAAGTGGAGGTATATGATGTCCTAGATGGGGACGAACTCATGGGGACACTGCTCATGGATTATTACCCACGCAAAGGCAAACAGAGTGGTGCTTGGATGACCAACTATGTGGAGGCCTACGACGAAGTGCGTCCGGTTGTGAGTTTGGTGATGAACTTCACCCCAACCACCGGCGACAAACCGGCTCTGCTCACAATTGGCGAGGTGAATACAATGTTTCACGAGTTTGGACACGGACTGCACGGGCTACTGACTCGTGTAAGGCATGCCTCACTAAGCGGGACTAACGTAGTACGAGACTTTGTGGAGCTTCCCTCTCAGCTGATGGAAAACTGGCTCCTGCAACCGGAGTTTCTCAAGTCTTTTGGGAAGCACTACCTCACCGGCGCAGTGATTCCGGACCATCTCGTAGAGGCAATCCGTCGCAGCAACCACTTCTTGAGCGGATATGCCTGTGTCCGTCAGCTGGGCTTTGGGTACCTCGACATGGCTTGGCACCATACCCTCCCGGCAAATCTGCCGAGCACCATCGACGAACTAGAGACTGCGGTCAATGACCCAATCCGTCTACTCCCCAAGGTTGATGGAGTGGCTATCAGTACCTCCTTTGGACACATCTTTAGCGGGGGATATGCGTCAGGCTACTATGGCTACAAATGGGCCGAGATCCTGGATGCAGACGCCTTTGAGGAGTATTTGTCGAGAGGGCTGAGAGATCGAGAGACCGCTCACCGCTTCCGGAGCGAAATTCTGGAAAAAGGAGACGTAGAAGAGGCCGAAGTGCTTTACAAAAACTTCAAGGGACGACCGGCTTCGATCGAGGCTCTCTTTCGTCGAGACGGACTGCTATGATCGAGTACATACAGGGCACAATTGCCGAAAAGACCCCCACTACCGCTGTAGTTGACCTACACGGCATAGGCTATCAGCTCTACATATCCGTCAATACCTCTACGGCACTGGTGGTCGGGCAGGATTACAAGCTACTGGTGCATGAGGTACTACGGGAGGACACGCATGACCTGTACGGTTTTGCTAGCGAGGAGGAGCGGATACTCTTCAGGCTACTCATCACGGTGAAAGGGATTGGTCCAAGCTCGGCACGGACGATGCTGAGTTCCTATACCCCAAAGGATTTGGCACGGTACATTGCAGACGAAAACAGCGCTGCACTCAAGACCGTAAAAGGGGTTGGCCCCCGAACGGCAGAGCGGATCATCGTGGAGCTAAAAAACAAAATCGCAGAGGCCATGCATGAGGGAGTCACTCCGGGAGGGACCGACAGCACGGAGGCGGTACCCCATGCTGTGCAGTACGAAGAGGCCGAAAAAGCATTTGTGGCACTGGGGTACACCCAGAGTCAGGCCCGAGCAGTAGTGGCAAAACTGGTGAAGCTTGATCCCGAAATGAGTGTCAACGACATGGTGAGGCAAGGCTTGCGTATGCTTTAGCATCTCTGGGTGGGATCGCAAAGCGCACAAGCGTCCTAAAGTATATGGACAGAAGACAACGGAGCCGGATAGCCCGACTGATAGTATGGTATGGTCTCTGCGTACTTCTGACACTTCTCCCTCTGCAACAGATGGTCGCTCAGACCCGACCGGACTCCGTAGTCTACGACCGAGAGGGGCACCTATACCTGATCCACCAAAAAGACTCTGTCGGGGCATGGCGGCTGGCAAAAGTACTGTCGCTCAAGGAGTACCTAAAGTATAGAGAGACACAGTTACTCTCTACCGATCCCACTCCGGTACGGTCTATCCGTGAAGTTCCGCCCAAGCGGGAGCCCCAAGGGCTCAGTCTGACTACCGTTGGTGAAGCCCGTTTACGGCTCGAGCAGACCACCATACGTGATGGATCACCGATGCTGCCGGTACAGATGCGTCATAGGAGCTATGTAGGTTTTAGCTACGAGACAACACTCGGGGTCCAAGCCTCCTACGGTGATCATATACGGATGGACCTCCGATACAATACCCACACCACACTGCCGGCCGACCGCCAGTCTGTCCGGCTCGCCTATGTCGGTGATGAGTACGATTTGGTCCAAAACGTCCAAGCCGGCAATATCCAATTCACAAGTCAAAACCCCTTGGTGGCCCTCGGCAGTGACCTCCTTGGATTGCGATCGGACTTTCGGATCGGGCCACTGAGCCTTACAGCACTAGCCGCTCGCCGGCACGACAATGAGCGAAAGATCCGGATCCAAGGGGGGAAGCGTCTTCTTCCTTTTGAGGTGCGTAGCTCTGAGTACCAGTTTGCCCAACACTTCTTTCTTTCCGAGTTTTTCGCACGCAAGTACGATCAAGCTCTCTCCACCCTTCCTCTCGTCACAAGTGACCTATACATCCGCCACGTGGAGCTTTGGGTCACCGATACTCGTAGACGTTCGACGGACCACCGGACAGCCGACCTCACCGCCTACCCGGAGTGGGCCCTCACGCTGGACACTCCCCCATCGTCCGACACTTCGGGATCAAAAGGGCACTCCCTCCACAATGCCACACGGCTGCAGGAGTCGGACTACACCGTCCACCCAACCCTGGGCTTCATCTCTCTCAATTTTCCACTTGCCGAGCGTCAACAGCTCGCTGTAGTTTACAGCTACAGCTACAAGGGAAAGGACTATCAGGTAGGTACTTTTGTCGGTGAAAGTGACCACCTAGAGGCCGCTCTCCTATCCGGGGATACCAAGTTGCCAAGCGATCCTCTATGGGAGCTGATGATGAAAAACGGATACAGCATCCCCTACAGCAGTCGCCCGATAGAGCCCGAGGATCTGACGCTCAACATTTACTACCGGACACCAGGCACAGCCATAGACCGCCCCACAGACACAGGAGGGAAACCATGGATCGAGAAGTTTGCACTCGACCGGACGGATCTTTCGGGTAGCTCCGCTCGGGCAGATGGACTTCTGGACTACTTGCCGGGGACACTATTCTTGCGCAATGGAGGGACCCTTTTTCTCCCTTTCAGGAGGCCGTTTGCCACGATTCCCGATGAGCCATACACCTCACTCTACACGACTACCCCCGCGCAAGCCATTGAGGACACAGAGCTTGACCGCTTTGTTCTACGAGGCGACCTCTCAGGTGGCGAGACCAGGAGCATACCTCTGGGGACCACCTCGCTCGCACCGGGAGACCTAACCGTCCGCACACCGGCACGCATACTGAGTGAGGGGCTCGACTACTCTGTGGACTACACCACCGGCACACTCACGCTAAACACACCACAGGCAGAGTCTGTGGAGGTGACTATACGAGAGCGCGAACTGGCACGAAAAAAGGAAAAAACACTCATTGGGCTGGAAGCTCAGCTACAACTCCTGCCCGGCCTATCACTTGGCGGGACCGTGCTGGACTACACCGAGACCCTTCCGACCCGGAGAGTCCGACTGGGCGAAGAACCCCTCCACAATACCCTCTGGGGCATGAATGCCACCTATGACTACCGGGGAAAAAGGCTCACCGACTACCTCGACCACCTACTCCCCGGACGCCTGCAAAAGCCCGTAGCCCTGCACCTAGAGATCGCTTATGCCAACCTAAAGTCCAACTACAACACTCCAAAGGATCAAGCCATCGTCCTAGAGGACTTTGAGCAAAAGGGGAGGAGCATCACACTGGTCTATCCACACGATTGGTCCATAAGTGGCAACCCCTTTCCGGAAAACAGCTCTGCACTTGATCATAGAGCTCGACTGGCATGGTACACGGTCGACCCACTTTTGGTAAGAGACGGAGTGCCGGGCCAGCCAACTTCCCTCCGAGACAATCTCCCGGAGCGGACCAACCCATTGGTATGCGAAGTCGCCACTCAGGCACTTTTCCCCGGCCGAGACCCGGGTCCGGCACAGCAACAATACTTGTCTACCCTCAACCTCTCCTATTATCCCCAAGAGCGTGGCCCATACACGGCCGCTCCCTCCACACTGGATGCCTCCGGCCATTTTGTGTCACCGGGAGAGAGTTGGGGCTCCATCACACGCCCCTTGGAGGTCACCGACTTTGAGCAGGAGCAGATCCTCTACCTAGAGGGCTGGTTACTGGATCCTTACACACTGGACCCCAACACTTCACCCGGGGAGTTGTTGATCGACTTGGGGCGTCTCTCCGAGGAAGTTCTGCCAGATGGCCAACTCTACTACGAGGGGCCGGGGAGCTACACCGACAGCGACTATGGGCGAGTACCTACAGAGATTGCCGACACCTACACTTTTGACCAAACCGGTGCGGTACCCTTGGCGCTTCAGGACAGAGGACTTGATGGGCTCAGTTCGGAAGAGGAGCGACGACACCCTCTGTACCAAGCACTACTTCGGCATACCTCCGACCCGGAGGTTTGGAGAGACCCTGCGGCAGACGACTACCGTTTTTACCTTGGAGAGGAGTGGGATCGCACCGAGGCTACCGTCCTAGAGCGCTACAAGTACATCAACGGCACAGAGGGCAATACCGGCGGTCACACAATTCAGGGGATCCGGAGTGCGGCCACATGGGAGCCGGACAAGGAGGATCTCAACCGCAACTTCTTGCTGGATACCGAGGAGCACTACTTTCGGTACCGACTACCCCTCAGCCCACCGGCTTTGACCAAGGAGCACTCTCCCTATATTGTCGGAGAGCGCACCTACACGGTAGACCGTGGAGCCGGGAGACAGACGACCGTCCGCTGGATCAAGTTCCGCATACCTCTGGATCACCCCCACTCCGAGTATGGCTCACCGACACTCCGCGATGTGCCATCCGTCCGCCTAGTGTTGCGAGGATTCACCGCCCCCATCCACCTTCGGTGGGCATTACTTCGCTTCGTCTCCTCCTCCTGGCAAAACTACAACCGCCCCATCGACCCCAAGGACACCCAGACGGCCTCCCTTGCGGTCAGCCAACTAAGTTTGGAGGAAGACTCCGGGCGCAAGCCCATCCCCTACGTCTCACCTCCCGGAGTCGGGCAAGAACTCATCTTCACTCCCATGTCGCCTATGCGCTCCGATGAGCGTGCCCTTGCCCTCACCTTTGATCAGCTCCACCAAGATCAACCCGTGGCTGTCTTTTACAACCCCCGATGGGACCTCCGCCACTACGATCACCTCACCCTACACACACACCTCCACTCCGAGCAGGACCTACGGTCGGGCGAAGTGGAGCTCTTTGTCCGCCTGGGCTCGGATTTCACCCAAAACTACTACGAGATCCGGCACCCACTCTCCCCCACGCCGCTCGGTGACTATACCGGCTACACACCTTTCGACCTTCGTCGACTGGTATGGCCCGATGAAAACAAGCTTGTCCTCACCCTCTCCGAGCTCACAGCACTCAAGCAAGCGCGAGACCACGAAGGGGCCGATCCCGGGCAGCCCTATCGACAAGGCAATATCTGCCTCAAGGGCTATCCCACACTTGGCGAAGTCTCCTCTGTCCTCATAGGTTTGCGCTCCCGCACTGGAGGGATCCTCTCCGGAGAGGTCTGGGTCAATGAGCTCAGCGTATCCGGCACACGGCACCTCGGAGGCGATGCCCTACTCACCTCCGGTACCCTCACACTGTCGGATCTACTAGATCTGCGTGCGGAGGGGGGCTACACCTCCGCAGGATTCACCTCCCTTACCCGGGACAGTCGCTTTACCTCGCTGGAGGACACTCGATTTCTAGCCCTCTCGGGCCAGTTCGACCTCTCTTACCTGGCACCCACCACCTGGCAAGTCCACGCACCACTTCGCTTCTCGACCGAGCGTCGCTCCACCACCCCCTTTTACAGTCCCACCCACTCCGATCTACGATACGACCGCGGACGGGATGGCGAAAAGGGCATGGGGCACCACCTCACCTCCCTGTGGCACCTAGAGGATTGGCACCTCGGGCCCATCATCGCTTCCGGAGCCTTCTACGACCCCTCCAACCTCCACTTCTCCTACCGGCTCCACCACTCAGACACCAGGTCACCCTACCTACCCGTCAGCAAGGAGCGACGGATGAGCACCGAGCTCCTCTACGACTATCGTCCATCCCCGTCCAACAGCCTATACCTCTCCTCCTCATGGGATCGTCTCTACCGCCACACACTCCTACCGGGTGCCGACAAGGCCGTCACCCTGAGCCACTGGAAGTGGGACCGAGCTCTCCGTCTACGCTACCAGCCGATTCAGTGCCTGTCCGTGGGGCTTACCGGATCGACCACAGCACTCATCGAGGAGCCGATGGCCCAAGCGCACACCGCCAATACGGACCAAGCCTTCAGCCTCCTCTCCGGTGAGCTCCTGCGGGCTATCAAGTCACTTGGCCGCACTGAGCACTATCGGGCCACCACCGACCTCACCGCCAGACTACCCCGGCTGCAAGCCCGGCTTTTGGCTCCTCTGACCGCCTCAGCCACCTGGCGCACCACTTTTGACTGGCAGAGGGGCCTTCGCACGGCCACTGTCCAAAATGGGCATCAAGCCAGCTCCACCGTCTCTCTCGACGGACGCTTGGCGTACGATCTGGAGACCCTTTTCGCAAAAGACAGCCCCTTCCGGCCCAAGCGCCTCTCCTTTCGCGCCGGGTATCAGACCGGTAGCACCATCCCCGGCCTGGGGCTGGAGGCCCGCAGTGCTATGGGGGTACCACAGCTCTACCTCTACCAACTGGGGTGGACAAGCGGCCCGGCCACGCTCTCCAAGGCAATACAGGACCGGTGGCTGCTCACGGACCTCTCCTCGCCCCGACAAGCCAGTCACTACGTCCGACAAGAGTACGAGGTCACTTGCTCGGCCCGGCTACTCCCCGGACTGTTGCTGGAGCTCAATCTACAGGCACGCAACCATCGACACACCACCCTGTCCCGAAAAACCGGGACCCCTCTCCGCCAATCGGGCAGCATTCGCCTCAGCAGCTGGGGTCTACGCTCCCTTTTCGAGAATTCTCTACAGCGCTCCGGTCACCCCTCCACCCTCTACGACTCATTTATCCGGCTCTGTGCCGACGGACAAGCCCCGGAGCAGGCTTTTGTGGCACGGTACACACTGTCAGGGAGGCTGACCGGAGGATTGCCCGCCTACGGGACACTACTTCCGGCTTGGCTCATCACCTACGATCTGACCCAAGCATCGCCCCTACTCGCCCGACACTTCTCCACCCTCCGACTCGAACACCGCTATAGTGGCTACCTGGATGTCCCGGCATACGAGCAGACGACAAAGGGGCTCAGCCTGCGCACCATCACCCAGGTCGACGAGCTAAGTCCACTGGCCGGGCTCAAGCTCACCACGACCTGGGGGCTCACCATCGGTGAGCAGTACACCCTGCGGAGATCCAATACCCTGCTCCTCGCCTCCCTGCGACTGCTGGAGCAGCACGATACCCAGCTGCGATCCACCATAGGCTACACGAGAGCCTTCCCGGCTCCCTTTGGGGCCACCCTTCCGCTTCTGGGGGACACACAGCACGAGATCAGTGCATACCTCACGCACACCTATATTCGGACCTACCTGCTAGCGCGCAACATCCGCACCGGCAGCTCCGTCGCCACACAAGGGCTGGATACCCACCTCCTCCAAGCCTCCATTGACTACAAACTCTCCCAAGCCCTCACCCTTCGGGCGTTTTGGGAAGAAAACGCCCGTCGTCCGCTGACCACCGGCCTTGATCACCCCTTCAGGATGACCTCCTACGGGCTTATGGTCCTACTTAGGCTACAACCCTAGGGGGCTGTCGGCCTATCACCTTGGTGCGGTATTGGTGCTGGGTTAGCCGTGTTGGATCAGTCGGTATCGTCCGCCCGGGAGGGAGCGGACCCGTCCCTCCAGTTCGAGCCCAAAGAGTAGCGAGGAGATCGTGGAGATCGGCTCCCCAAGACGATCCGAGAGGTCGGCCAGGGAGAGTTCACCGTACCGGGTCAGTTCGCGCAAGATAGGATCCACCTCGGCAGAGTCGGCACCCTCCGGTGCGGCAAAGGGGAGGGGCGTGCCTTTGGGTTGAGACGACCGTATCAGCCCCAGATCCTCCAGTACCTGCGAGGGGTTTTCCAGGATGGTGGCCTTTTGTTGTGCGATCAGGCGATTGCAGCCCTCCGAGGTGTGGTCAAAGAGTCGCCCAGGCACAGCATAGACCTCTCGGCCGTACTCAAAGGCCAGTGCCGCAGTCACCATAGCCCCGCCCTTTTCAGGGCTTTCGGCCACGAGGGTTGCACTCGAGAGGCCGGCGACGATACGGTTGCGAGCGATGAAGCGCTGTGGAAGCGGCTTGGTCCCCAGCGGATACTCCGTCAGGAGTGCCCCTCCACTCTCACGGATCCGGCAAGCCAGCTGTCGATGAGTGGCGGGGTAGATCGTTTGCAGCCCATGGGCCAGCACAGCCACCGTGCGTAGTCCTGTCTCCAGTGCCAGGCGATGGGCCACCGCATCCACACCGTAGGCCAGTCCACTCACGATCACCAAGTCGGGGCACACCGTCGCCCACTCGCCTATGATATAGCGCAGGGCATCCTCTGCATAGGGGGTACAGCGTCTGGTTCCGACGACCGCAATCATCGGGGCATCCACCGGGAGGTCACCGGAGGCATAGAGGACCAGGGGGGCATCCGCACAGTGATCCAGTGCCTCGGGATAGCCGGGCTCTCCCGAGCAGATGAGTCGGATAGGATTTCCCCTCAGGCACTCACGCTGCAGGAGGAGCGACTGCTCCTCCGCTTGCCGAGAGGCACCGGACGAGTGGTGGAGGAGAGAGGCCAGCTTGCGCCCCACCCCCGGTGCATCGGCCAGTTGTCGCTCCGAGGTACTGTACAGGGCAGTGGCCGATCCACAGTAGTCGATCAGTCCGCGCCCCGTCACCGGTCCCACCCCCTCAGTCAGGCTGAGCCGGAGGAGGGCCTGCTGCTCCGCTGTGAGGTTCACCTCTCCCCAAACTTTTGGAGGAGGTCGGCCAGGTACTCTCCACGGGTGAGCTTACCTCGATCGAGCACCACCACATGCACCTTTGCTCGGGTGCAGACGACCCCATCTCGCTCACGTACGACATCCTGGTGAAAGATATGGCGCACCCCCTGCCGCTCAAAGTTGATCCCCACCCAAAAGCGCTCGCCACTCCTCAGCGACTCCTTGTAGTCGATCTCGACACGAGCCACCATGGCATCGATCCCCTCATCATGCATCCGCTGAAAGTTGTCCCCCATCGCCTCCAAAAACTCATGCCGGGCATGCTCCATGTAGTGGAGGTAGTTGGCGTTGTTGACCACTCCTTGGAGGTCGCACTCGTAGTCGCGCACCTTCATCTCCTCTATATAGCGATACTCCTTTTTGTTCATTCCTTTTGTGTTTTTTTCCTCATCACATACAGGCGGTCATTGGGGCGTATTTTCTCCGGCACCTTGCAACTAAAGAGGGTCCCCTTGGTCCGGACAGCCGTGGTCGGCTCGCCATCATTGAGACGCATCCCCTCTGCGGCAAAAAAGACGGCACCCGTGGTCGGACCCGACACCAGCAGCTCCTCCCCCTCCTGGACATACGAGCTCTCCAGCTCAAACTCCCCCACGCCGATCTTGCCATAGTACTTGCTCACCCGACCCACAGCCACCTTCACCCGTGTGGCGGAGGAGCCATACCTATGCGTCCACTCCCCAAGCCTCCGGCCGAGATAGTACCCATCCCAAAAACCTCGGTTGAATACCCGGCTCAGACGCTCATTCCACGCCTCGATCTTCGCCTCTCCGAACGT
Source organism: Porphyromonas sp. C0026D3 (assembly GCF_056590775.1). NCBI lineage: Bacteria > Pseudomonadati > Bacteroidota > Bacteroidia > Bacteroidales > Porphyromonadaceae > Porphyromonas > Porphyromonas sp. C0026D3. The sequence continues at coordinate 66,301 of NZ_JBWPWU010000008.1, read as the reverse complement.
CCCATCCAGGCAGGCCTCTATCGCCTCGTTGTAGCAGGAGCAGACGGTCCGCACATACTCAGGCCCTCTGGCGCGTCCCTCAATCTTGAAGACCCGCACCCCGGCATCCATCATCTTGTTGATGAAGTGTATCGTCTTGAGGTCCTTGGGCGACATGATGTACTCATTCTCCACCGCCAGCTCCTCGCCCGTGCTGTTGTCCGTCACCCGATAGCCGCGCCGGCAGATCTGGTTGCAGGCCCCGCGGTTGGCGCTCGAGTTCATCTCATGCAGGCTCAGGTAGCACTTTCCACTCACCGCCATGCACAAGGCTCCGTGCGCAAACATCTCGATCCGGATCAGACGGCCGGAGGGGCCGCAGATATGCTCCTCCACGATCGCACGATGGATCACCGCCACCTGCTCGAGAGTCAACTCGCGTGCCAGCACCACGACATCCGCAAAGCGGGCATAGAACCTCAGCGCCTCCACATTGGTGATATTGAGCTGCGTACTCAGGTGCACCTCCATGCCATGGCTATGCGCATACTCCAGTGCCGCTATGTCACTCGCTATGATCGCCGATACCCCGGCATCGATGGCGGCATCGATGATCTGCCGCATCAGCTCCATATCGTCGTCGTAGATGATAGTATTGACCGTCAGGTAGCTCTGCATCCCCCGCTCACGGCAGAGGCGGGCCAGCTCACGCATATCCTCGGTGTCAAAAGTCTTGGCCGACCGAGCCCGCATATTGAGCCCCTCGATGCCAAAGTAGATCGCATCCGCACCGCCCTGAACAGCCGCCCAAAAAGACTCCCAGCTCCCCACCGGAGCCATGATCTCATAGTCCGAACGGCTTTGTCGATCTCGTACCACTTACTTTCGGATTAGGTTCATGAATTCCTCCCTTGTCGACTCCTGCCTAAAGGCTCCCGTAAAAGCCGAGGTTGTCGTCACGGAGTTTTGCTTTTGGACCCCACGCATCTGCATGCACATATGCTGCGCCTCTATCACCACCATCACCCCCAGAGGGCTCAGTGCCGCCTCGATGCAGTCCTTGATCTGCGTAGTCAGTCGCTCCTGCACCTGCAGACGACGGGCAAAAATATCCACCACACGAGGGAGCTTGCTCAGCCCCGTCACATAGCCATTGGGGATATAGGCAATATGCACCTGACCAAAAAAGGGAAGCATATGGTGCTCACACATGGAGTAAAAGCCTATATCCTTGACGATCACCATGTGGCGATAGTCCACCTCAAACCTCGCCGACATCAGCACCGCCTCAGGATCCTGGCGGTACCCTTGGGTCAAAAAGCGAAGCGCCTTGGCCACCCGCACAGGGGTGTCCACCAAGCCCTCGCGATCGGGCTCCGGCTCGAGCAAGCGCAGCACATCCGCTATCCTCGTGGCAAGCTCTCGCTCGGTGTACTCCACCAGGTCGCGATCCTGGTCTTCCGTGAAGTAGGGGTTGTCGTGATGGGCGGATGCACTCATAGTGGTACCTTCACTGTGGTTCGGACAATGTACATACTCCTGCCATGCGACGGGAAAGCCTCACGCATACGCTCCAGGCACTCCTGTGCCTCCTCGCGGCTCACAAAGTCTCCCACCTGCACCCGCCAAAAAGGCGCCTTGTAGATCGTCTCCGTCGTCAGCTCCGGAAAGTGAGCACGCACCTGAGCCGAACGCTCGGCGGCCACCTCCTTGCTGTTCACGGCGTTTCCACTATAGATTTGCACCCTATAGCCCTGCATCGAGCGGTGGCGCTCTCCACTCACCTCCGGATCACCCGGCCGGCACATCCTCACCAAGGCCGCAATAGCCGGTGACTGATAGATACGGACGACACCCTGGCCGGGCACATCCGACTCAAGCTCCTTCAGCAGATCACGCACCGGCGCGACCTCCTGTGCCTCCACAGAGGGGGCAACCAACAGCAGGAGCAACAATAGTATGGGGTAAAGTTTATTCCTTTTCATGCCACAAAGATAACATTTCTACCCCTATTTCCGAGCCCAAGGCCTCCACCCCGCACTATCTTTGGCCCGAAAAAAGAAAAAAACGGAACCGCCCAGGATGACTTCATTTGAGAATGTTGCACGAAGTGCCATTCTCGCACATTTGAAGCAAATGTGCTGAGACTTTGCACGAAGGATGAGATGCAAGGCCTGAGGATGAGGCCAAGGTGCACGTAGGGCACCAAGGCCTACCTGGCCGAAGGGAGCGTACTCACGTACGTGACCTAGGCCGAATTCCGAAAGCAACGCCGCAGATCGCCTTCGTGCAACTGTCTCTATATGCAAACGTTCTGATTTTCTTCGTTTCTCTCACTATAAGTTCATATATTTGCAGGTGAATTAAGTAAAGTCGAGATACAATATGGCACAAGATAAAGGACATGGCAATCTCATCAAAGAGCAGTTAAAAGCTAAGGGGTATACGCAAGTATGGCTTGCGGAGCAACTTGGGGTGTCTTTTAGCATTACGAATGCTTATGCCTGTAATCGCAAACAGCCCAATCTTAAAACCATTTTCAAAATTGCGGATTTGCTCGGAGCTTCTCCTAAAGATTTAATAGAATAAAAAGTGAAACAACTTACATTTATTGATATCTTTTCGGGATGTGGAGGAATGTCTCTTGGTTTTGAGATGGCAGGTTTCGAGGGATTACTGGCTATTGACAACTGGCAAGATGCACTTGATACCTATGTTCATAATCGCCCCAAAGCACATACGTTTTACGGAGATTTATCAACGCTTAACCCTGTTAAGTTGAAAGAGGAACGAGGTATCAAGGATGTAGATGTTATCATTGGCGGTCCTCCTTGCCAAGGATTTTCTATTGCTGGCAAACGAATCATAGATGATGAACGCAATGCTTTATACAAGAGTTTTGTTCGTTTTGTAGCAACTTTTCGCCCTAGGGCTTTCGTTATGGAAAATGTGCCCAACATCCTTTCCATGGCAGGTGGCACCATTAAATATGCCATTGTAGAAGAGTTTACAGCCTTGGGGTATAGCGTCGAGTATAAAGTATTGCTAGCCTCAGACTATGGTGTCCCTCAAAATCGCCGTCGAGCCTTTTTTGTAGGATTATTAGGTGGTCAACCTTTCGAGTTTCCGACTAAGAGTATTGAGAGTCCTATAACTGTATCAGAGGCTATATCTGACCTGCAAGAAGACTCTCTTGAGGATGGTAGTCCCTACACAATTCCGCCACAGTCCGACTTTCAGAGACGAATACGAGAGCGTAGTATCGGAGTATATAACCACCAAATCACACATCATACTGCCAAGACTATTAACACAATAGCACTTGTGCCTGATGGTGGAAATTATAAGGATTTACCCTTAGAGCTACAAGGCACAAGAAAAGTCAACATCGCTTGGACAAGGTTGAATAGTCAACGTCCTAGCTTTACCATAGATACAGGGCATAATCATCACTTTCATTACCTGTACAATCGTGTACCTACGGTCAGGGAAAGTGCACGACTGCAGTCATTTCCAGACGACTTTATCTTCAAAGGCAACAAGGGAAGTCAATTAAAACAAGTCGGTAATGCTGTGCCACCGCTCCTTGCTAAGGCGATAGCCCAAAAATTAATCTCTCCAATAAGCAAAATGTTATGACGACATATAATCCAGAGAACCAATATCGTTGTACTATTATACGAGGCAAAAGTCAATCAGATATGGAAGATTTGTTGCCTTGTTATGCCAATATGGTTAATTTGATTTGTCCTTGTACTAAGGAAGAATTTGATCAAAGAGCTAATCAGATTATATCCAAAGCGTTATTTCAAACTTCAGCGTTTGAAGAGCTTGGAGATAATAATAAAAAAACGATCCGCAATCATATTACAGAGATAGCTGGTACCTTACTAGGTTTGTACTACATAGAGTACGATGAAGCAACTTCTCAAAAATTGGTATATGAATCGGAATCTTGTCATGTACTTCGAGAGAAGATGGACAATACGCTGTTTTTTAAAAATCTTTGTTTGAACTTTCAGTTTCCTAATGGAGAAAAGAAAAGCGACAAGCTCTATGAGGATTTTTCAAACTCAATACAACTCAAGCCCTTTTGCTTTATCGTTGCGATGTTAAAAGAGGCAGAAGAGCGTAATATTCGATTGCTCAAACAGGAAATCGGATATTACGCTTTGAACAACCTAGATGTATTACAAGGAAGAGTATCAGCTAAAGAAGTAGTGGAGAGAATTATTTCTGATAGATCGAACAACATTAAGCGAACTCCGCTAAGTGGCTCTCACGATTGGCAACACATCAAAGAACAGTTTAATCTTCTTGAACTGACTAATATTGTAGAAGTCGATGCGAGTCATATCTGGCTCAATCCTTCATCCAAGCAAGCGATAGATCTATTCATAAGTAAAGAGAGAGACTTCTTATTGTCTCCCAAAGGAGTAGATTTTCAAAATATAGACTGCTTGAGAGCTTTTGCTTCTGATTGGAGACACCTCAAGGGACAGTTTACAGGCGAGCTTCAGACTATTAAAGAGAATGACCCAAAAACAAGCTCCTCTGTGGCGATTAGTAACGGCTCAGCAATCAAATCTACGATTGATTTGGGAGATGAAGGAGAAGCACTTGTCTTTCAGTTGGAACAGGAACGTATTCGTTTATACAAAGCTCGTCTTGTCAACAAGGTTCTTCTATTAGGTAAAACAAAAGGACTTGGGTATGATATCTGCTCTATAGAGGGAGATGAGAATCCCCATAATCCAGAGTTTGCTAGATATATAGAAGTAAAAGCTACAAAGAGGGTGACCGAACCCAAATTTGATAAGAATTGGTCTGATTCTCTCTATTTGACAAGTAAGGAATGGATCGCAGCTCAGCAATATAGAGAATACTACAATGTTTATAGGGTATATTTTACAAAACACAAAACAATTGTGATTAGAATTCAAAATCCCTACTTGCTTGCAGAAAAAGACGAAATCGAAGTATACCCTACAATTTATCAGATGAATTTTGGGGCATCCGTAATAGAAAAGCGTTATGAAAAGGGCTAAACTAAAGGTTGCTTCTTTATTCTGTGGCTGTGGAGGTAGCGATTTGGGAATGCTTGGAGGCTTCGACTTTCTGTCTAAGCACTATCCCTCTTTGCCTTTTGAGATTGTATTTGCTGTGGATTTTGATAAAAAAGCCACTGAGACCTATAATGCCAATTTTTCTCACCCTGCGATCTGTGCTGACATTCAAGATATAGATTTTCACGCGATTAGCGATGTAGATGTTATGATTGGCGGTTTTCCTTGCCAGTCATTCTCTACGGTAAATCCAACTAAAGACACAAATGACGCTAGAGCTAATCTATACAAAGAGATTGTCCGTTTTTTGCAAGAAAAAAAACCTCGTTTCTTTATTTGTGAAAATGTCAAGGGGTTGATGACTCTCCAAAAAGGAGAAATCATTCGGAAAATTGTGCGTGAGTTTTCTGAAGAGGGTTATGCTATATCATATAAATTGATAAAGGCTGTTGAATTTGGAATACCACAAAAACGAGAGAGGGTCATTATCGTGGGAATTAGAAATGACATCAAAATCAAATACGAGTTCCCTAAACCATTTCTCGAACCTTCGACATATACCCCATTGTCGAGAGTCATTGATACGCTTGATTTAGAGGATAAAAAATATTATTTCTCTGAGCGAGCAGTCTTAGGCATGAAGAATGCTAAGAATAATATGAAGCGAGGATTATGGCAAGACCTCGATCAACCTTGCCTGACCATTACATCTCATCTTGCTAAAGCTAGCTTAAACTCAAGAGATCCTGTTTTACTTGTTGATCCCCAAAAAGAATTATATCGTAGATTTACACCAAGAGAGGCAGCTCGTATTCAATCGTTCCCCGATGCATTTCAGTTCCCTGTCTCCGATACGTATGCGTATAGGCAAATAGGCAATGCTGTCCCCCCAGTGATGATGTGGCATATAGCAAAGGCTTTGGCTGATAATGTTATAGAAGAAGTATCTGAGACCGACAATAGATACATCCCGAAAAGGAAAGGGCTGTCGTAGATTTCTTTTAGCTCAGACTGAAATATACTTCTACTGCATTGCTTGCAAAGACAAAGCTTTTGTTGTTCATGAAAATTTTGGGGGAAGAAAAGGACGAATGTATCATATACTGCTGATTTGCAACACTTTTCATAGAGGAATAAGCTATTCTCCTTCACTCAAACTTTGCTTTCGCATTTTTTCTCTATCAACCTCTCCATATCTTTTGCGATCTTTTGGTCGGTGACTTGGGCATAGATTTGCGTGCTGGCAATGGAGGCATGCCCCTTCATCTTAGCGATGCTCTCAATTGGCACTCCTGCTTCCAATATCAGAGTTCCGAATGAATGGCAAGCTGCAGAAATGAAAGTGGTTGCCGAATGCCACAAGCCAAACCAATAGCCTTGAGGTGCGTCCCTATCTGTATTCGACTGAGCGATGTTTCAAAAATCAGGCTGTCTTCTTTCTTCTCTTTGGGAGGGAATAGTGAGAGTATCTGCTCTGCGATCGGATGCAGTGGCGTAATGCTTTCTACATCGGTTTTCTTTCTGTACTGACGAATATAGCGTATCCCAGCACTATTTTTCTCTCATATTCTCAACCACTTACCATCAATCTACATCAATCCACCTTTTTCTTGCATTTGTCCGTCTAAGCGATTGCTTCTATCCGTGAAAAGTTTTGCTTCTATCCGTGAAACAGATCGCTTCTATCCATGAAACTCAAGGGTTCTTGTAAGTGTCTGATTTTCAATGCTCCTAGAAGAGGCGTTTTTTGCCCGATTTGCAGTACTGTTTTCTCCGACCCCACCAGGGGTCGCAAAGCAGATCGGCACGATTGGCGACCCTTGTGGGTCGGGGGCTTTTGGCTCCGATGGCAATGGGATTGGGGCTAAAGGGGTATCAGAGACGTGATTTTCAACGGTCTCATATATATTGAGACTGTTGCACGAAGGCAATCTGCGGCGTTGCTTTCGGAATTCGGCCTAGGTCACGTACGTGAGTACACTCCCTTCGGCCGGGTAGGCCTTGGTGCCCTACGTGCACCTTGCCCTCATCCTCAGGCCTTGCATCTCATCCTTCGTGCAAAGTCTCAGCACATTTGCTTCAAATGTGCGAGAATGGCACTTCGTGCAACATTCTCGAAGAACCATCGATCACCCGAGGTGTGGGGCAAAAAAAAGCGGGCGTGCCACAGAGTGACACACCCACTACGAATACCCTGGGTGACCGAAGGGGCTCGAACCCTCGACCCTTGGAACCACAATCCAATGCTCTGCCAACTGAGCTACGGTCACCATCATAACCCCTTTTTGGGGGTTTGCTCTGCAAAGTTACCAATTTATTTGGTTCTGCCAAGGTTTTGGGGGGATAACTTCGTGCAACATTCTCGAGGAGCGTGTGTGGCAGCCTCTTTCTCCGCCACACACGCTCCGGATATTCACCCTCGGAGGGGGCTTTTTTTTACCAAGTTGGTATCTCGAGAGTTGCCGGCTTTAGTCCCGGTGCCGAAGCAGTCAGGGTGATCGTCCCGGGTGTGCCGGTGGGTGCGACTATCGCAGTCATTTGTCCGCTGAATGCGGGCATGGTCCGGCTCTGGAAGGGGACGATACATGAGGCGTCACCATTGGCACAGGCGACGTATCTGCCATTGCCTTGGACGCTGAATGTGATGTCGGGGGTGGCGGTGGCGCATAGGTTTCCGTCACGATCGATGACCTGTACACGCACGTAGACGAGGTGCTCGATGTCGTAGGCGGGTATGGTCTCGCTCGGCTCCTCGAGAGTGAGTCGGATGGTGTAGGGGTCGGATGAGGTGCGGATGACTTTTTCGGCTTGCATGGTGCCGTTTTGGTCATAGGCCACCACTCTCAGCTCGCCCGGCTCGTACTTGGTATCCATCCACATGAGTCGGTACCTTGGCTGTCGGGATAGGTCTTGGTCGGAGGTATTGTCCACGTTGAGGGATAGGTCTTTGGTCCTTCGGCCCTGGCTTTTGCCATTGATGAACAGCTCAGCCGTGGGGTAGGATGTGTAGACGAATACGGGGGTCACCTCGCCCACTCTGTTGGGCCAATCCCAGTGGGGTAGGATGTGTAGGGTGTTTGCCTCTTTGTTCCAGTGCGAGCGGTAGAGGTAAAAGCGGTCCTTGGGTATTCCGGCGAGATCGACAGCTCCAAAGAGTGAGGTGTGTGAGGGCCAATTGGTGTAGTATGGCGTGGGCTCACCTATGTAGTCGATGCCGGTCCAGATGAATTCGCCGATGTTGTAGTGAAAGTCCTCGTGCCTCATGTAGTCATCCTCGGGGAGGTTGCTCCAGGAGCAGTGCTCGACGTCGTAGCCACTGGCTTGGTGGTCGTCGTACAGGGCCATGGACCTGCGTTGGACCGGAAACTTGTAGACCCCTCTGGAGGAGAGAGTGGAGGTGGTCTCCGCTCCTAGAATGAGCTGCTGTGGTAGCTTGGCATAGGCTTCGGGGTAGTGCCATGGGCGGTAGTTGAATCCGGCGATGTCCATGATGGCGGCGAAGCTATTGGCAGTGACGGGTCGTGGGTTGTCCATTCCCTGCGTGACGGGCCTGGTGGGGTCCTCACGGTGTACGATATTTTGGAGGAAGTAGGCTACTTTGTTGCCCCCCTCGGCGGCTTGCTCGTAGACTTCGTTGCCAATGCACCACATGACGATGGATGGAGCGTTGCGGTAGTGGCGCACGAGGTTGACCAAGTCACGCTCTGCCCAGTCATCGAAGAGGTGGTTGTAGCCGTTTTTGACCTTGGGGATCTTCCACTCGTCGAAACTTTCGGCCATGAGGAGCATGCCCATCTCGTCGGCCAGCTGTACGAGCTCGGGTGCCGGCATGTTGTGTGCGGTGCGGATGGCGTTGGCTCCCATGTCCTGCATCTGCTTGATCTGTCGGCGTAGGGCTGCTTTGTTGACCGCCGCCCCGAGGGGTCCGAGGTCGTGGTGTAGGCAGACGCCCTTGAAGATCACGGGCTTGCCGTTGAGGAAAAAGCCTTGGTCGGGGCGTAGCTCTATGGTGCGCACTCCGAATGTGGTGCTGTAGGCGTCGATGAGTCGCCCGTCGTAGAAGAGTTCGCTGTGTGCGGTGTAGAGGTTGGGCTGCTTGATGTCCCAGAGGTGTGGTGTGGGGATCCTGAGGTTTTGCTCGAGGGTGTGGTCGAAGATCCGGTCACCGGATATCTCTTGGGTGGCTACGGGCGTGCCCTCATACAGTAGTGTGGTGCGCAGCGTGAGTGGCTGTGGGTCTATGGGTGTGTGCTTGATCCGGGTGCGCACCTTGACCTGTGCGTACTCCTCGGTGACGTATGGGGTGGTGATGTAGGTGCCCCAGTCGTCGATGCGGGTGCGTGAGGGTGACACCATGAGGTAGACGTTGCGGTAGAGGCCGGCACCGGGGTACCAGCGTGAGAAGTCGGTGGGGTTTTCGAGCCGGATGGCGATGACCTGCCGAGTGGTGGTGGGGTCGAGGTAGGGGGTGATGTCGATGTGGTAGGAGTTGTAGCCATAGGGCCATCCTCCGGCATCGTGCCCATTGATGTAGACTTGGGAGTGGCTCATGGCACCATCGATGTAGAGGGTGAGGTCTCCCAGGTCTTGGAGGGGTTGTCGGAGGTCAAAGGTGTAGCGGTACCAGCCTACCCCCACAAAGGGCAGCCCACCCGTGCGTCCGGCATGCTCAAGTGCCTCTTTTTGTCCATCCTGGGTGATGGCCACGGTTTGTCGGTCGTTTTGGGGCGAAAAGGGGCCGTAGATCGCCCAGTCGTGGGGGACGGTGACCCTCTGCCACCCGGTGTCGTCGTAGTCGGGGCGGACAAAGTCCGAGCTGTCCTCTCGGGTGAATCGCCACCCATCGGTGAGGCGTAGCACCTCACGGGGTGCCACTATATTTTCCAGGAAGGACTGTGCCCAGATCGATGGAGTGGCGAGCAGTGTCACCAGCAGGGCGGTAAAGATCTTTCTCTTCATGCTGTTGTATATTAGGTTAGTTGGTGATTGTGTACTTGGTCGACGAGCAGGCGTACCATCTCCGGATCAGTGGATTGGTCGATGCCATGCCCTAGATTGAATATATGCGGTGTGGTGGGTGGCACGCTCTCGAGGAGGTCAGCCGTGGTGCGTCGGAGCTGCTCGGGCGTGCCGAGTAGTGCGGCGGGATCCAGGTTGCCCTGCAGGACCACTCCATCGGGGAGGTGGTGTGCCACCTCACTGATGGGGTGTCGCCAGTCGATGCCGATGGCCGTGGCTCCGGCCTCGTGGAGTAGTCGGTACCAGTGGAGTGTGGCGTTGCGGGTAAAGACAATGATCGGTGTCTCCGCCGTGGAGGGTTGCTTGCGCAGTGCCGATAGGATACGACGGGTGTAGGCGAGGTCGTAGGTCTCGTAGTCCGGTGTGCTGAGCAACCCACCCCATGAGTCGAATATCTGGAGCACCGCCACCCCGGCCTCGACCTGCATGGTGAGGTAGTCGATGATCAGCGATGTGAGCAGCTCGAGCAAGGCGTGTAGGAGCCCCGGCTCGGAGTAGAGGAGGCGTCGTGTCCGGACAAAACCCTTGGCGGCTCCGCCATCCACCATGTAGCAGGCGAGCGTGAAAGGACTGCCGGAGAAGCCAATGATGGGGAAGGTGTCGTTGGCAACCAATCGGATGGTGTCGGCGACGTAGTGCAGTGCTTGGCGTATATCCACAGGGGTGAGTGCCAATCGGCCGTGGGCAAAGACCTCCGGTCGACGGAAGTGTGGTCCCTTCCCGGCCTCAAAGGTGAGCTGCATCCCGAGTGCATCGGGTATGGTGAGGATGTCCGAGAAGAGGATGGCGGCATCCATCCCAAAGCGTCGCACGGGCTGCAGAGTGGCCTCTGCGGCCAACTCGGGTGTCTGTGCGAGGGTCAAGAAGGAGCCGGCTTGCTCGCGCAACTTGCGGTACTCGGGTAGGTACCTCCCGGCTTGTCTCATGAGCCAGACGGGGGTGTGCGTCGGGCGTTTTTGGGCGAGGGTATCGAGTAGGCTGTTGTTTTGGTAGGTTTTCATAGGCTGTCCGAGGGGGGTAGGTGCTTGTGTCATCGCCTAGTAGCGAAAGAGGGATCCGCCCAAAAACTCTCGCAACAACGAGGTTCCCGGCATGGCATCCGGCTCGATAGGCTCAAATAGTCGCAAGACCCTGAGCATCCGCTCCGCTGTCCGAAAGGCAGGGCTCACCTCCGGCACCCGCAGGAGCGCCTGCTCGGCTTGGGGGCGCAGTGCCGCCAGCTCGTACATCATGGCGGTATTGAACACTCGGTCGGCATGCTCTTGGTAGGGAAAGATCCACTTTTCCTCACCCTGCCGTACGTGCTCCCACTGTAGGATCGTCTGCTCAGCGGATATCCCTCTGTACTTTAGGTCACGGACCATGCGACGCATCATCCGATTGTCACTTGTGCTGAGCCAATTGTGCCGGTCGATGGAGAGGGTGGTCAGTGCGGAGGCATAGAGCTTGTACACCTCCTTGTCTCCTATCCCGGGCAGGAGGTCGGGGTTGAGGCCGTGGATGCCCTCGAGGATCAAGATGTCGTTTTCGGCCAAGCGGAGTCGATTGGCGTGATCCATCACCCGCTTGCCGGTGGGGAAGTGGTACTTGGGCATCTGCACCTCCTCTCCTCGGATCAGGCTCCGTACGACCCGACCGAGGTACTCCAGATCCAGCGCATGGAGGCTCTCGTAGTCGGGGTGTCCGTTTTCGTCGAGTGGGGTGTCCGCTCGGTTGACATAAAAATCATCCAGAGAGAGGGCATGTGGCACCAAAAGATTGGTGATCAGCTGGGTCATGAGACGCTTGGCGGTGGTGGTTTTGCCACTGGAGGAGGGTCCGGCGATCATCACCACTCGGAGGCCGTTGTTTCGGTGACGCTCCGTGATCTCGGAGGCGATCTCGCTGATGGTCTTTTCTTGCATCGCCTCAGCGATGGTGATCAGGTGGGCCGACTTGCCCTCCCGTATCCGGGCATTGAGAGGTGCGACATCCTCCACGCCAAGGAGGTGGATGAGGCGGAGGTGTTTTTGGAACACCTCAAAGACCTTTGGCTGCTCGATCCTGGGGTAGAGCCGTGTGGTGTCGGAGCGGTCGGGCACTCGTAGCAAAAAGCCATCCATATACCGCTCCAGCCCAAACACGCCCAGCATGCCGGTGCGTGGCAGCACAGGGCCGAGGATGAGGTCTCGGTAACCATCCAGCTCGGTGACGGTGACGTAGCATCGGCCGCGGCTCCGGATCAGCTCGGCAGTGCGCTCTCGCCCCTTGTCGCCAAAGTACTTGAGGGCCTCCTGCATCGTAATCCGATGTCGTCGGATGCAGAGGTCCTCATCGATGAGCCGGGCCATGCGCTCACGCAGGGCGGTGATCCGCTGCTCGTCCGGCGACAGAAGGTCGGGCATCACCCCGTAGTAGCCCATGGATATGGCATGCTCCACCTGTATCGGTGGGTAGCCCAGCTCCTCCGCCGCCTTGCAGAGGAGGAGGACCAGCGTGCGTGCATAGGTGCGCGCTCCGCTATTGTCTCGGTAGTCCAAAAAGGCCACCGTGCTACTCCTATAGATCGGGCTGGAGAGTGAGGCCTCGTGGTTGTTGATCAGAGCAAGCATCGGGGTGGTGCCGTGCTTTTGCTCTAGCCGGGAGTGGATCTCGAGCGGGGTGACGCCCGGCTCACACTCCATATTGGTACCTAGGTCAGGCAGGTGGATGGTCAGGGTTGATTGGCTCATGGTATGGGTATGGGCTTGGTGTTATTGTATAGGTTGCCCAATCACAAACTTAATCAATTGCCGATCGATACCCAAAGTCCGAGCCGAAAAGAGGCTCATTTTTGGCCAAATCCCCAGGAAGAGGTGTGGGGGGGGGCGGGGTTTGCAGGCCGTTTTTGGGGAAAGTCCGACACGGGGATGGGTCTCAATGTTTTCATGTATATTTGTCTGTACGATCATTGCAAGGCTACTACACGTATGAGCAGAAGTGACACCCAACCGGACTATACCCTAGTCGTCCAAGCAGCATTTGACCAGCTCTTGGCGGACTACCTCAACTCCAACCACCGCAAGCGCACCGAGCCGATCATCAAGGCGTTTAACCTGGCGCGCAGTGCTCATGCGCATGCCAAGCGAAAGAGTGGCGAGCCGTACATCATGCACCCGATAGCGGTGGCAAGTATTGTCTGCAACGAGATAGGCCTGGGTAGCACCTCCATCGCTGCGGCACTCCTGCATGATGTAGTGGAGGATACGGACTATACGGTGGAGGATATCCGAGATATGTTTGGCGACTCGATAGCGCGTATCGTGGATGGCCTGACCAAGCTCTCGGGTGAGATCCTGGCCGAGGTGATGAGTGGCAAAGAAAATGCATCCAAACAACTGGAGAATATCCGTCACCTCCTCCTGACTGCCAACAACGATATCCGAATCATCCTCGTAAAAATAGCCGATCGCCTACACAACATGCGGACGCTCGACAGCATGCCGGAGACCAAGCAGGCCAAGATTGCGGCGGAGACACGCCTCTTTTACTCCCCACTGGCCGAGCGACTGGGTATGTACAATATCATGAGCGAGCTGCAGGATCTGTCGCTCAAGTACGACCACCCACAGGACTACTGGGAGATCAAGCGACTGATCAGTGAGAGTAGCAGTAGGCGCACCGACCTTTTTGAGCAATTTTACAGCGACATACGTGACGACTTGGCGGACACTGAGCTGGACTACGAGATCCAGCACCGCATGAAAAGCATCTACAGTATCTGGAATAAGATGCGTACCAAGTCGCTATCGTTTCGTGAGATCTATGATATTTTTGCGATCCGAATCATCTTTGAGCCGGCGACAGAGACGTCGGAGTACAGTGATTGCTTTAGGATCTACCAGATCATCTCCTCTCACTTCCGGGTGAAGGATGATCGGACGCGCGACTGGCTCACCCGCCCCAAGGAAAACGGCTACCGCGCCCTACATGTGACAGTGATGGGGCCGACAGGTGAATGGGTGGAGGTACAGATCCGATCGTGGAAGATGCACGAGATGGCCGAACGAGGGCTGGCGGCCCACTGGCGGTACAAGCAACGGTCGGGCGAGGTGGACAAGACGGAGGAGAAGATCCTGGGCAACGTCCGTGCACTCCTGAGCAATCCCGGACCGGATGCATCGGACGACTACGAGACGATGATGTACAAGTTTGCCAGCCAGGATATGATCATTTTCACCTACAATGGCGAGCAGGTACGCTGTCCCCAAAACTTCACCGTCCTCGACTTTGCGTACATGCAGTCGGAGGAGGAGGGCAACCACTGTATCGGAGCCAAGGTCAATCACACGATGGTGAATATCGACTACCACCTCCAAAGTGGTGACCAGGTGGAGATCCTCACGACCTCCAAGACCTATCCCAAGGAGGAGTGGCTCTACTACGTCACAAGCCCAACGGCCAAACGCTACATCCGCAAGTACTTGGAGAGCTCCCGTATCCGTCAGATCAAGGAGGGCAAACTGCAGCTGGAGCTCTATGCCGATGAGCAGGGGTATCAGTCGGACCTGGTATTGCCACCCGAGGGGTCTGTGTTTTCGTACCCGACCACGGATGATTTTTTCCTCGCTATATACAGTGGGGAGGTATTGCTGACCCCCGAACTCCTGAAAGAGCTCAAGCGCCACAAGGAAGACCGAGCCAAAAATGGAGAGACGGAGGAGCGTCAGCTCTGGGACTCCGACGAGACGGAAGCACCGGCACTGCCCAAGGAGAAGATGAAAGAGCAGTTTTTGCTCACCGCCAAGAATGGCAAGCGAAACTACATACGCGCCACCTGCTGTAGTCCGGTATTTGGGGAGGAGGTGCACGGGATACTCAATGACAAAAGGCAGGTGGTGGTGCACCAAAAGTCTTGCCCCGTGGCGATGCAACTACGGGCCACCCGAGGCGACGATATCGTGTCGGTGGCCTGGGGACCACACATCCACTCCAACTTTGGGGTGATGCTGGAGCTGGAGGGAGCCAACCTGGATGGCTTTGTGTACAGCGTGATCGACACTCTCCGGCAGATGAAGATACCGCTGATGGGAATCGAATTTACGAGCAACAAGGATCGAGCAATCGGGACCATACGGGTACGGGTGCCCAACAAGGAGGAGCTGAACAACCTTATCTGCCGGCTACGAGATGAGAATGACCTACTCCGCATACACCAGATCACACAGGCCATGGTGTGAGCAGACGGAGGGAATGGAGTATGCCGGCCTATTTTTGCCTGAATAGATGAACCAACCACTAGTACGTAGTATGAAAAAGAACGTGATCGTAGCACCATCCGTGCTGTCTGCCGACTTTTTGCACCTGGGACGGGATATCGAGATGCTCAACGGCAGTGCGGCGCAGTGGATCCACTTGGATGTGATGGATGGGCGTTTTGTGCCAAATATCTCTTTTGGCCTACCGATAGTGTCGGCGGTCCGGAGTATCACCGACAAGGTCTGCGATGTACACTTGATGATAGAGGAGCCGGAGAAGTATATCGAGGCTTTTGGACGAGCCGGTGCCGATGTGCTGACCCTCCACTACGAGGCCACCCGCCACTTGCATCGGGCGATGCAGATGGTCCGTGATGCCGGCATGAAAGCCGGAGTGGTACTCAATCCTGCCACGCCGGTGGAGCTTCTACAGGACGTGCTGCCATACCTGGACTTGGTATTGCTGATGTCGGTGAATCCGGGATTTGGAGGGCAAAAATTTATCCCCCGCATTCTCGACAAGACGGTGCGCCTACGTCGTATGATCGATGAAGGAGGCTACGAGGTGCTGATCGAAGTGGATGGGGGTGTGAATGCCACTACCGGGCGAGCTCTGCTGGAAGCCGGAGCGGATGTGCTGGTGGCAGGTAGCTATGTCTTTGGTGCCGATGATCCATTGGCGGCAATCCGTTCGCTGATGTAGTCGGGGTGGTACCACGAGTCCCCACCATACCGATTTCACGACCGCTGGATCGCCCGGCATTTGTGATCTTGGTGGCGTGTCTGCTGGGGCTTGGAATGCTCCACATGGCGTACCCCATCGCTATCTCGGCACCACTGGCATTGGTTGGGATGGGACTCTGTTTTTGGTCCAAGCGTTGGTCCGATGTGGGGGTGTTCATGCTGGTGTCTGTTGCTTTTTGGATCTATGCGGATGCCCGTACGACATGGCGTCGCGAGAGCCCGGTAGAGCAGCTCATACGGCAAGCGGTGGTGGATATTCACTATCCTGTGGAGACTCACTCCGGATCATCCATTCAGTACGATGCCGGACTCCGGGTGAAAGGGGGAGTGGAGCGTGTACTCCTCTCTACGGATGTCGTGGGTGCCGGCTACGGTGATCGGCTGGTCGCCGATGTCCGGCTCCGTCGTCTCTCCCCTGACAATAGCTACCGGCGATACCTACTGAGTGAGGGCTATGGTGCCCTGGGACGGATCGAGCGGATCTATCGTCTTGAGCAAGGAGGAGCGTCTTTTTCCCTCGTTGGCTGGGGACGTAGGGTGCGCGCCCGGCTGATCAGCGACTTTGAGCAAGTCTCTGCTTCGGTGCTACGCCCGGAGGTGCGAGGTGTGACCTATGCTCTGGCACTGGGGGATCGTAGCCAATTGCCCGTGGAGATCCGCGAGGGATTCAGGGATGCCGGTGTTGCCCATGTGCTGGCGGTGAGTGGGTACCACTTGGGGGTGATCTTTTTTCTCCTCTCATGGGTAGTCTCTCGTGCTTTGTGGCGGTGGCGCCATCGACAGCTACGCTATCTACTTCTCATGGGTGGAACACTGGGCTATACACTCCTAACGGGGTGTTCGACGGCCACAGTACGTGCCTTTGTGATGAGTAGCCTGGTGTTGCTTGCCAGTCTGTTTGGCAGGCGTACGGACAAAGTACAACTTCTGAGTCTGACCCTCCTCATTTTCCTTATCCACGAGCCCATGTCGTACCTGAGTGTGGGGCTGATGCTGAGCGTCAGTGCGGTATGGGGTATCCTCACATTTCTGCCCCTCTTCCGGCAATTGATCACACCATCGATACCTCTCCTCTCTGCCTTGCGAGATGCACTGTTTGTGTCCGTTTCGGCTCAGATCGGTGTGTTGCCGTTTCTTTTTCTCTTTTTTGGTCGCGCCAATCTAGGTGTTGTCTGGAGCAATATTCCACTAATGTACCTGAGTGCTTTGGCGATCCCGTATGGGTTGCTACTGGTGGTCGTGGTCGGTGTGGTGGGCAGTATACCATCGTTTTTACTGGTGATACAGGGGTGGCTGGTGGAGGCTATGATCCGTGTCACTCAGTACTTCAGCATAGGGGCACCATACCTCTCGTCGACGGGAGAGATGGACCTCGTGCAGGTGGTACTCTACTACAGTGTGGTGCTGGTGATCTACCGCCTGGTGGCGAGCCAAATAAATGCCCGCACCCCGGCGCGCCATATTTTAGATGAAAAGGTAGGGCTGCATTAGTCGCCGGTACTGCTCGGTATAGGTTCCGTCACGCTCGAGGATGGTCAGGGTATCGACGAAGCAGTCGGCAGGGATGCGACGGTGCCAAAAGTGCACGGCACGCTTGGGGGCTTTGCCGACCACGGTCTGTACGTACAGTACACCATGTAGTTGCAATCCATGCGGGCGTCCGTTTTGCTCAAAGTATGCAGTGGCATCGGTCGGCAGGATGAGGAGCAGGTAGCCATTGTGTGCCAGATCCTCTTCCACGCGTCCAAAAAGAGCGTTCGGAGTGAGCCGGCCGATGTGCTTGGCAAGCGCCATTCGGCTCCGGTCTGCCACTGCCACTGGTGGATAGTAGGGAGGGTTGCTGACAATGAGGTCGTACGGATGGTCGGAGTGGTACTCCAGGTAGTCGCAGTGGTGCACAGCGATCCGCTTGCCAAAAGGGACCTGGCGGACGTTGTGCTCAGCCTCTTGCACGGACTGTGGGTCGATCTCCAGTGCTGTGACCCCACACTCCAGCCTGCTTGCCAGCATGAGTGCGACAATGCCGGTACCGGTCCCGATATCCAGGATCCTTTTTGCACCATTTTGGTGAGCAAAAAGAGATGAGACAGCCCCTAGGATCAGCCCATCTGTGCCGACCTTGACCACCGAGTCCGTATGGCGGATCGCAAACTCCTTTAGCCGAAAAATCTCCGCCATATCTCCTTGAGTTTTAGCAGACCCTTGGCGACCTTGTTATTCGTACGGATGTAGTAGCACTTGAGTATCCGGTAGGCTTGGGGGTCCTCCACCGGTTTCTCCTCCGGTGGGGTCGCATATATTGGATAGGGGCTCACTGGGGTGTGGTAGCGATCATCGTTGGCGGAGTGGATGCCGGTGCCGTCAAAGCCTCTGTTGTTGACCATAGGTGGATAGGCATTGACACTCAGTTTGTCGTGGATCAATAGCGAGGCATGCCAGCGGATAGCCCACGAGTTGTTTTGCCCGAGTGTCTGTCGGCGTAGCATGCGACTAAATTTTTGGAAGCCTCCGTAGTCAAAATGTCCCTTGTAGTCAGCCTGAGGCAGTGCGTCCAACTGCCGGAGGAGCTTGAGCCCATCCTCCTCCCAGAGTGTCTGCCAGCGGTCACGCCAAGTAGCCCATCCCCAGCTACCGGCAAAGCGAAGTAGGTGATTGGTGCGCAGACCTTGGTGAGCGTAGAAGGTGCCACCATGTATGTGCGCTATCTCGGGGTAGGGAGCATAGGTGTCCAGGCAGTCGTTTGCCCATCGTAGGAAGTAGGGCGACAGCTCGAGGTCATCCTCCAGCACAATGACCCTGTCGTGTCGCTCCAGTACACGCCCCACCCCCTCGGTCACGTTGCGTGCCAGCCCTCTATTGCTTGGCTGTAGCCAGATCGTCACCAGCGGCGATCTGTGGGATTCGGCTTGGATGAGCGCTCGGACCTCCTCCGTGCCCTCCCCTCCGTCCGACAGGATATAGAGTGGTGTGGAGGGGGCCTCCGGCTGTCTCCAAAAGTCCGCCAACACCTTGCGTGTATGCTCCGGGCGGTTGTAGACGAGGAGCAACACCGGAGCGTAGCTCCCCTTTTGGTAGGTCCGTCTGAGTGCCTTTGGGTCGATTGGAGGGCGCGAGAGCCATAGGTTGATGGTTGGGCGGAGTTGCAGGAGTGCTTTGGCTTTTTTCAGGAAAAAAGTGTTGCGTTGGCGAACAGCCTTTGCCAGCAACCCACCTATTCCGTAGAGGTAGCGTCCGAGTGTTCCGTGAGCGGGGTTGGCAAACTCGGCCAAGTGGTACACGTAGTCGAGGTGGCGTTGCTTCTCGGGAGATCGGGTGCCGTTGGCCCGATAGTGTGTTCCACCCAAATCAGGGAAGTAGCCAATCTTCAGCCCCAGTGCTCGCACACGGTTGCAGTAGTCCAGATCCTCCCCATACTGAAAGAAAAAGGGGGCAAAGAGTCCGACACGCTGCAGTGCCGGCATAGGGATGTACCACAAGGCTGCGTTGACGAATGCGACGGGGCAAAAGGCGCGCCCGTTTGCTTTGGGGCAATAGTGCCCAAATCCACTCTCCACCACCGTCTGATGCACGTCGGCATAGTGTACAGGTGTGGCGATACCTATGGTCGGATCTTGATCACAGCGATCGGCCAAAGTGCGAATGACCGAGGCAGTACAGACGGCATCTTGGTTGATCAGCATCACCCCTCTGTAGCCTTTGGCAACAGCATACTCCAGCCCGATGTTGTTGCCCATGCCGAACCCCAAGTTGGCAGGTCGCTCCAGCAGTGACACAAATGGGTAGGCCTCACGTACGAGAGCCGGAGTCCCATCCGAGGAGGCGTTGTCCACAACCAGCAGCTCCACCCCCTCTCGATCCTCTACAAATGGTGCCAAGCACTTTGCTATCCACTCTCCGGCATTGTAGGTGACGATCAGAGCCAGTATGGTTGTCCTATTTTCCTTAGGTCGGGTGCCGGCAGGGCTGGTCTGTGATCCTAGTCGCTGGGCCATGGAGGTTGTTGGCTCTCCGCCGAGTCGTGTTTCTCTCTCCCTCGGAAAATTTAGCGAGCGGCGCGCTTACGATCGTTTTCGGAGAGGAGTATTTTGCGCATACGCATCTGGTGAGGTGTCACCTCCACGTACTCATCCTCCTTGATGTACTCCAGTGCATCCTCCAGCGAAAAGCGTACCGGTGGGGCCAGTATCACCTTGTCGTCCGATCCACTGGCCCGCATGTTGGTCAGTTTCTTGGCCTTGCAGACATTTACCGCCAGGTCATTATCCTTGGTATGCTCGCCCACAATCTCGCCCTCATAGACCTCCTCACCGGGTTCGATGAAGAAGCGTCCTCTACTCTGGAGGTTATTCAGGGCATAGGCATAGGCCTGTCCGCCCTCTAGGGCTATGATCGACCCATTGGTCCGTGAGGGTATCTCCCCTTTCCAAGGCTCAAAGTCCAAGAAGCGGTGCGAGACTATGGCCTCTCCACTGCTGGCCGTGAGTGCTTGGTTGTTGAGGCCGATGATCCCTCTGGAGGGGATCTTGAATTGCAGGATCACCCGGTCGTTCTTGGTGTCCATCATGGTCATCTCCCCCTTGCGCTTGGTGACGATATCTATGATCTTGCTGGAGCTCTCCTCGGGTACACTTACGGTCAGCTCCTCTATTGGCTCATGCTTCACCCCATTGATCTCCTTGATGATGACCTGTGGTTGTCCCACTTGGAGCTCATACCCCTCACGTCTCATGGACTCGATGAGGATCGAGAGGTGTAGCACACCGCGACCATAGACCAGCCACGAGTCCGCTGATTCTGTATCCTTTACCCTCAGTGCCAAGTTTTTGTCCAGCTCACGCATTAGGCGATCGTGGAGGTGACGAGAGGTGACAAACTTGCCATCTTTGCCAAAAAAGGGAGAGTTGTTGATCGTGAAGAGCATACTCATCGTAGGCTCATCCACGGCAATCGTCGGCAGTGCCTCGGGGCAAGAGCTGTCGGCTATTGTCTCACCGATCTCAAAGTTCTCCAGCCCCACCACGGCGCATATATCGCCACAGTGCACCTCACTCACCTTGCTGCGACCCAGCCCTTCAAAGATATCTAGCTCCTTGATCTTGCAGTTGTGAAAAGAGCCATCTCTGCTGATGAGTGTGATGTTTTGCCCCTCCTTGAGGGTACCTCTGTGCACACGGCCCACAGCGATACGGCCCACATAGGTCGAGTAGTCGAGGGAGGTGATCAGCATCTGTGCCGGCCCCTCCAGCATAGGAGGCTCCGGGATATACTTGATGATCGCATCCAGCAGATCGGTGATATCCTCCTTGGGTTGGCGCCAGTCGGTCGACATCCAGCCTTGCTTGGCCGAGCCATAGATGGTCGGGAAGTCCAGCTGATCCTCAGTGGCGTCGAGATTAAACATCAGGTCAAATACCTGCTCCTGCACCTCATCGGGGCGACAATTCTCCTTATCCACCTTATTCACCACGACGATAGGCTTCAGCCCCATCTCTATCGCTTTGCCGAGGACAAAACGGGTCTGAGGCATCGGACCCTCAAAGGCATCCACCAGCAGCAGACAGCCGTCCGCCATATTGAGCACACGCTCCACCTCACCCCCAAAGTCGGCGTGCCCCGGTGTGTCGATGATGTTGATCTTGTAGTCATTGTACCGGATCGAGACATTCTTGGAGAGGATCGTTATCCCTCGCTCTCGCTCCAGGTCATTGTTGTCCAGTACCTGCTCGAGTTGTTCGCTGGGGTCTCTGAAGAGCTTGCCAGCTTGTAGCATACGGTCCACCAAGGAGGTCTTGCCGTGGTCGACGTGTGCAATGATCGCGATATTACGTATTTTCTGCATTGAGGGATTCATCTATTATTGGTCCAAGAGTTGGTCCGATCGGCCAACTTCGGCACAAAGGTACCAAAAAGGAAAGCAACGAAGCAGACCACCCTCACACAACTCGCACCCATAGGCCTCCACCGCAGAATGGCACCCTGCCAACATATTGGTACTCAACCTTTCCAATCGTACCTATATATGGGTAAAATCGGTAATTTTTGGGGCTTTTTTGGGAATTAGACGTACCTTTGGCCACGAAATACAGATACATCATGTACACAACACAACCAACACTGACTTTCACAAAAATACATGCAATCCATTTTATCTAAAAAGGTTCTTGCTTTTTCCAAAATAGCCACCCTGCTCATCGCACTATTTGCCTTCCTGCTCTCAGGACAGGCAATAGCCGGATCGCCACTTGCCACCGTTCAGGTCAAGGATGGAGACTTGGTCGGACACGTGGTGGACAAAAACACCAATGAGTACCTATCCGGTATCACGATCTACCTCAAGGGGACACCACACGGTGCCACCACCGATGCCTCCGGACACTACTTCCTCCGCAACCTCCGGGCCGGCAAGTACACCATCGTGATGCAGGGTGTCGGCTACAAGACCCAAGAAAAGACAGTCACGCTACGGGCGGGTGTCTCCTTGGAGGTCAACTTTGAGGCCGAGGAGGATGTCCTGAGCCTGGAGGAGGTCGTCGTCTCCTCCAATAGGCAGCGCACCCTGCGCAAGCTGGCCCCCACACTGGTCAGCGTCCTCGACGACCATGTCTTCAAGATCACCAACGCTGTCAGCCTCTCCCAAGGACTGACCTTCCAGCCCGGACTTCGTGTCGAAAACAACTGCCAAAACTGTGGCTTCTCCCAAGTCCGTATCAATGGCCTCGACGGTCGCTACTCCCAGATCCTCATTGACTCCCGTCCATCATTTAGCGCACTGGCCGGAATCTACGGACTTGAGCAAATCCCTGCCAACATGATCGACCGCGTGGAGGTCGTGCGTGGCGGAGGATCAGCCCTCTACGGCTCCAACGCCATAGCCGGAGTCGTCAACATCATCACCAAGGAGCCGGAGTACAATAGCTTTCACTTCCGCGAAAACCTCACCATGCTCGGTGGACGGGTACCCGACAATGCGGTCAGCTTTTGTGGCACCGTGGTGGGCGCAGATGGCCGGATCGGTGGCATGATCTTTGGACAAAATAGGATACGCCGGCCGTGGGATGCCAATGGCGACGGATTTAGCGAACTTGGGCTAAACAAAAACAACTCACTCGGAGGGCGACTCTTTTTCCGCCCCACAGGGCAAGACCGGCTCAGCGTCGAGACCCACTTCATCCAAGAGTATAGGCGAGGCGGAGACCACTTCGACCTCCCCGACCAATACGCCTCCGTCTCCGAGCGACTCGAGCACAACGTGTACAGTGGCAACGCCAACTACTCTCACAGATCCGAGGACGGCACCGGACTGCTCCAGATCTACGGCTCCGGACAGGTCGTCGTGAGAGACAGCTACTATGGAGGTGTGGGAGACAAAAACCTAGGCAGCCTGGGGCACCTCCCCTCTGTGGCTGAGGAGGGCAACTATGTACCCGGGATCAACTTTGGCAAGACCACAGGGCAGACCTACGTCGCCGGGCTTCAGTGGAACAAAGACCTTGGCCACCTACTCTTCATGCCCGCCAAGCTACTACTCGGCACCGAATACTCCTACGACGGCCTGCACGACATCATGCCCGTCCGGCAGTGGATACCCGATGACACCGGCAAGGCAACCCTCTACCCGCCCACGATACAGCACCTGCATGTCGTATCGCAGATAGCACAGTTCGAGTGGACCGACGACCGCTGGACCATCCTCTTGGGAGGGCGTCTCGACGAGCACTCCATGGTCCGCAACAGCAAGGGCCGGCTCAAGCCCGTGTTTAGCCCACGAGCCACTCTGAGGTTCAACCCCCTCAGCAACATCAGCCTGCGCCTAGCCTACGCCAAGGGCTTCCGCGCTCCACAGCTATTCGACGAAGACCTACACGTCAATATCGTCGGTGGGGAGTCGCAACGCATACACAACCGCCCCAACCTCAAGCCCGAAAACAGCCACAGCCTATCGGCCAGTGCAGACATGTACTTCACCCTCGGACAGGTACAGACCAACCTCCTCGTAGAGGGATTTTACACCCGGCTCAACGATGCCTTCACCACCAACGAAGTCGGGTCCAAGGATGGCTACATCATCTACGAGCGCATCAATGGCTCCGGAGCAAAAGTGGCCGGGCTCAACATCGAAGCCAAAGCCGCCGTCAGCCACCTGATGATCCAAGGCGGACTCACCCTACAGACCGCCATGTGGGATCAACCACAGGAGTGGGGCAAGCGAGCACGACTGGCCGACGAAGCCACCGGGGCAGAACCCCGTGAGATCAACACCCTGAAAGACAATGGACCCGAAAAGCTCACCGGATTTGCCAAAGATGCCAACGGTGCCTACGAGGAGGTCCCGATGTCGACCCGCCACTACCTACGCACACCCGACCTATACGGCTACCTCACCCTACAGTACACCCCCACACACCAACTCACACTCAGCACGACGCTCAACTACACAGGCTCCATGTACGCACCACACATGATCGAGTGCGGAAGGATGGCCGCACTGGTCGACAGAGACCTCGTCAAGAGAGGCAAGCGCCAAGCCACCGGCACCGATGCCGCACCGAGGTGGGACCGGCTCGAGCGCACCCCATCATTCGTAGAGCTGGGCGCAAAGGTGTCCTACGACTTCAGGGTCTTCAACTCCTCCACCATTCAGGTCTATGTGGGAGCCAACAACCTCCTCAACTCGATCCAAAAAGACTTTGACCTCAATGGCGCACGCGACAGTGCATACGTATTCGGACCCTCACAACCCCGAAGCTACTACGTCGGGCTCGCAATGGATATATGATCGCACACAGCAGGGCCATGTGCGACCAATGATGCCACACGGTAGCCACATGATTGTGACCAAGTGATAAGAATTCTATTTTTTGTTTGTTTTTAGTTTTTAGTGAGGATGCCCCCCGCAGACGTGAAGTCTACGGGGGGCATTGTTTTTTGGAGGGAGAGAGGGGCTTTTTGCCCAAAATCATTCCGACACCTTTGTGGCAAAATCCTCCCTGCCGAGACATTCCCCCAAAAGGCAAAAAACAGGTGATTTTTGGGGTCAAAAAAGACTTTTGGGGGGACGCTGATAATCAAGCACTTGCAATAAGCCTCGAGTTTCACGGATAGAAGCGATCGATTTCACGGATAAAAGCAAAAGTTTTCACGGATAGAAGCGATCGATTAGACGGATAGAAGAAATATTGACCACCGATAGAAGCCCACCTCCAAAGCTCCCCAAAAAAGGAGCCAAAGTCGCCCGATGAAGAGTTTTGGAAAATTCCGGAAAGTTGGTTATCTTTCAGGGTGGAATAGACATTTTACAACACACCAATCATACAACTGAGCTATGGATCAAAATCCTGTGAACTTGACGCCCGACGAGCTGAAGGAGCAAAACCTCGGCAACCAAGCGGAAACGCAAGTGGAAGAGAAGAGTGCAGAGCCAACCCCTGCCGCAACAGTAGAAAACGAAGACAACACCCCTGCAACCCCTCCCGTGGAGACCTCCGAAGCCCCCGAGAGTCATGAGGCAGAGGTCGATACTCGGTCAATGTCCGCCGAAGAGCTACTCCGGCACCTTGGCGCACAGATCGATGCCCTGCAACTCCCCAAAGGGGCGGACCTGCGTCGCCTGCAAAACCTAGTGGAGAAAAAGGTACGTGAGGCCACACAAAACCTGGCCGAGGCAGCCGAGACGGCGCTGACTCCGGAGACAGAAGCACTGCAGGTGGCTCTGATCAACCTCAAGACCCGCTACCAGGAGCTGCGAGCCAAGCAAAAAGAGGAGGAGAAAAACGAAGCAGAAGCCAATCTGGCACAAAAAGAGGCACTCCTCAACGACCTCGAAGCACTCCTCACCTCACCGGCCGACTACTTCACTATCCGAAACGAGCGCGCCAACCTCATCAATAGGTGGCGTGAGATTGGTGCTGTACCCGAAAACAGGCGCACCGCGCTACTCAATAGGTTTGCAAAGGTCAACGAAGCCTTTTACGAGCAAAACAAATTCGGCGACGAGGATGTACTGGCAGACTACCGCGAAAACAGAGAAACCAAAGAGTCCCTGATCGCCCAAGCCAAAGAGCTGGCCAATGACAAAAACATCCGCCGAGCCACCCGTAAACTACGGGAGCTCCAAGACCTCTGGAAAGAGACCGGCCCTGTGGCACCGGAGTTTAAGGATGCAATGTGGAAGGAATTCAAGGACGCCGCCTCGGTAGTCAACAAGAAGCAAGAAGAGTACAACGAGGAGGTCCGCAAGCAACAGCAGGAGGCTCTCGAAAAGAAAAAGAGCATCGCCGATGACTTGGAGACCCTTTTGGCCAAGATCCCATCGATCCCACGCGAGTGGCAAAAGCTAGAGCGAAACATCAACCGGATCAAGGAGCAATGGCGCAATGCCGGTCGCGTAGCACGAGAGGACCGCTGGGAGGTGGACTCACGCTACCGTGTGGCCATGGACGAGTACTACCACCAACGTCGCAGCTACAGCAAGACGATCGCTGAGGAGAGTGTCTCGAGAGTGGAGCGCATGAAAGAAATCCTCGAGGAGGCCATCGGACACAAGAGCAGCGAGACGTGGCATGAGGTGTCACAGTGGTTCAAGGAGATCCAGCAGGAGTGGGAGTCACTGCGCAACGAGGGAATCCCCTTCGCCGTCGATCGGCGACTGAATCGCTCCTTCAGGCGAGCCGCTGACCAATTTTTTGGACGGATGCGTGACCACTATGCCACACTCCGTGCCGGCCGTGAGGAAAACTTTGACAAAAAGATGGAGCTGGTGGAGCGACTCCGCTCCGTATGGGAGTCCAAGCCGGCAGACCTCGATGAGCAGATAGCCACCATCGAGAGTGAGTGGCAGAGCATCGGCCCGGTACCCGACAAGAAAAAAGACGACGTACTCGGCCCATACTACAGCATCCTACGCGCCTACCGTGGCGGTGGCGATGCACGACGCAAGCCCGCTGACGGCAAACAACGCCAACGCAAAGAGGGTGGCGCACGCCGCAACGAAGGCCGACAACACAGAGAGGAACGAGGTGCCGGCAGACGCCAAGGCAGCGTGGCCTGGTCGACGGACCGCCAGACTGCCAGTGGAGCTCCGGTGGACTTTTCCAAGAGTCTCGAGAGCATGACCACAGAGCAGCTGCAAAAAGAGCGCAACGACCTCAAGTGGAACATCAAGCAACTCGAGTCGCAACGCCTACAGTACGAGAACAACCTGGGATTCTTCCAGTCCAGCGCCCACAATGACCCCATGGTACAGCATATCCAAAAGAAGATCGATGCGATCCAAAAGGATATCGACCGCCACGAACAAAGACTGGAGGGGCTGAAGGAGGCAATCAAGACCAGCTCCGACGAAGTATCCGACGAAACAGCGACGACCGACGAGACCGTAGCCGAATCACCGGCACCGGAGACAACGCTCGACAACACCACAGAAGAGCCAAACGTAGAAAACAAGTAAGCAACCAACGGCACATGAGCCTACGACTGTGTGCCCCATAACCAAGGATGGGATGCTCCTCCCCGCTGTCGGTGCGGGAGCATCCCATCCCTTTTTGGGAAGTGGTGACTACCTATTCCGCCCCCTACAACCCTAGAAAAAAAGATGGCCGTCTGGATCTTCAACCCCGGATACGAATCCTCAGCAAAACAAGGTCTCCCCAACTACACACCCCCAAAAAACGTAGATCGCTTCCGGACAGACTGTGCACCGCTCCTCCTATCGCTGGCCGGACCGGAAGATCGAGTCCTCGTACCACACACACTGCCGGAAGCCCTGTGGCATCCGGCCTTTTGCGCCACAGCCAATGGACAACCCTTGGCACCGTGGGGGTGGGCTCCCGAACTCTCACAATACGGACCACTACCCTACTCAACCGATGAGATGCGCTACTTTGCCTGCCGCAAACGGTCGGTGGAGCTGTGGAAAATGATCTACCGGATCGGTGGCGACCTTTTTGAAAAAAACACCATACCTCCCAGAGTGCAAGCCGACAGCACCGACCTCCCCACCCCCCCTTTTGTCCTCAAAGACCTCTACTCCAGCTCCGGAAGAGGGGTCACCTTCGTACCAACGACAAAAGCCAAACTGCCCTCCGGACAGCGACAGCGCATAGTGGAACCCCTGCTCGAGATACAGGAGGATATCGGGATCGAACTCGAGCGCACGTCGACAGGCACACTCCGCTACCTCGGACTGAGCCGGATGCAAAACAACAAAGGTCGATATGCCGGCAATAGACTAAACGACCCCACTCTGCCCCACCCCGACATGCACACCTACATTGATCTGGTACTGGAGGTACTCGGCTCCTACGACCTGGGGCACTACCACGGGCTGATAGGCGTGGACACCGCTATATACAAAGGAAGCGATGGCCAACCCCACATCTGGCCCCTCATAGAGATCAACATACGGCCAACAATGGGGCATGTGGCACTGGCACTGGAGAAAAAGTATGAGCATGCGCGGTTGTTTGAGATCCGATACCTCGCAGAAGCCGGTGCGCTACCCCAACCCTCCTCCTCCACGCCCCTCTACCTCACAGATCCGACCGCACCACACAGCGGAGCTCACCTCCTGACCCCACTATTACCCGACACACAATTTGTGGCACTGCTCCACTTTTAGCCCCACAAAATAGGTATATTTGTCCGGTGAAAACTTGGTTGATTCAGGTCGACATCAGTTGCCACCGGATAGGATGGCAGCTTTTCGCTTCACAAAAAAGACAACGGATACAGATGAACTCCAAAAGCCTCTACTCCATCGAGCAACTCTCCAAACAGGACATCCTGGACATCCTGAGTGTGGCAGAGCTATTTGAGCAAAACCCCAACCGAGACTATCTGCAAGGACGTGTGGCGGCCACACTTTTTTTTGAGCCAAGTACGCGTACGCGCCTCAGCTTTGAGACCGCCGTCAACCGTCTCCGTGGCCGTGTCATCGGCTTCCAGGACCCCAAGGTCAGCAGTTCGGTCAAGGGCGAAAGCCTCAACGACACCATCCAGATGGTCTCCAACTATGCCGACATCATCATCATGCGACACTACCTGGAGGGTGCGGCCAAGTACGCAAGCGAAGTGACCGAGCGCCCCGTGATCAATGCCGGTGACGGTGCCAACCAGCACCCCAGCCAAACCCTACTCGACCTCTACTCTATCAAAAAGACACAAGGGACACTCAGCGACCTCACCATCACAGTGGTCGGCGACCTCAAGTATGGACGCACAGTACACTCCCTTATATCAGGTATGAGCCACTTTGGGGTACGCTTCATCTTTGTAGCCCCGGACCGGCTGGGCCTGCCACGCGAGTACCGAGACTACTGTGACGAACACAATATCCCCACACGCTACAGCCAAGCTCTCACACCCGACACAATCAATGACAGCGACATCATCTACATGACCCGGGTCCAAAGGGAACGCTTCATGGACGAGGAGGACTACGAGGCAGTCAAGAGTGCTTTTGTCCTCTCGGCCGACATGCTCACAGAAGCACGACCCAATATGCGAGTCCTACACCCCCTGCCACGTGTCAACGAGATCGCCATGGATGTGGATGCCACGCCGCATGCCTACTACTTTGAGCAAGCCCTCAATGGCCTATATGTACGCCAAGCCCTCATATGCAGAGGACTCGGCATAGAGGTCCGCTAACCACTCAGCCAACACACCTACTATGAAAAAGATAGAAGAAGGAAAGATGCACGTACCGGCCATCAAAAATGGCTCCGTGATCGACCATATCCCCGTAGATCAGCTGCCCAAAGTGGTGGCACTCCTAGATCTCTATGCCTCCAAGTACCCCCTGACAATCGGCCAAAACTTCAAGAGCAAAAAACTGGGACAAAAAGGACTCATAAAGGTGGAGGGCAAGTTTTTCACCCCCGACGAAGTCAACACCCTCGCACTGGTATGCCCCGACATCGTCATCAACGTCATCCGAGACTACGAGGTGGCAGAGAAGATACATGTACGACTGCCGGACCGTATCGTGGGACTCGTACGCTGCACCAACCCCAAGTGCATCACCAACAACGAGCCTATGCAGAGTGACTTTGAGGTACTGGACAAAAAGGAAGTACGCCTCAAATGCAACTACTGCACCCGAAAGATCGAAAAAGATGAGGTCGTGCTCGTACACTATACCCCAAAAACCACCGTATGAAGACAAAGAAAGGGCTTACAAGTACGATCGTCACCCTTGTACTACTGGTGTTGCTGACCGGAAAAGCCATACGGACCAACAACCACATCACCGCACTGCAAGCAGACATCAGCCAAGCCCGAACCCAGGTTGTGGAGCAATCCCAACACCGACAAGTCCTCATCCCCGACCTCCTAAAGCAAGTCGAAGTCTACACCCAACTCGACTCCTCTCCCCTGCTACAAGCCACACCGACAGAAGCAGATACCCCGGCAACACCCGAGGCAATGCAAGAATACTTGGCGGCACAGCGCCAACTGTCCCAAGCACTAGATCGGATCATGAGCTCCGCTGAGCAACAGCCTGACCTCCAAGCCGACCAAAACTTCCGCACCCTGCAAGCGCAATTCAAGGATGCCGAAGCAGGGCTCAACACAGAGTGCCTAAACCTCGCCAAAGCGATAGAAGAGTACGACACATACGTCCGCAAGTTCCCCAACAACCTACTGGTCCACCTACTTGGCTTTGGGTCGATGAGTCGGTAGGACCATCAGATAGGCTTGGAGTAGCCCCGTGGTTGATCCGGGGAGTAGTGCACGTCAAAGCAAGAGGCGACGTTGCGGACAAAAGGATGGCACTCGGAAGAGATCGTCAATGCCATCGCATCATCCACCGTCACCAGCCCATCTTGGATCATCTCCTCCAGTCGGGCAAAATTCAGGATCTTCAGGTCCCGAAGTCGATTGGGATACAGCCCATAGTTTTTGGCCGACTCCAGCGGAGCAGTGCGGTAGTTGCACATGAGCTCGGTGATGATGTCTCGCGCCAGACACTCCTCCGGTGTCAGTTTGTAGCCGACCTTGGTAGGCAGTCTCCTTTGGTCTATAGCCTCGTAGTACTCCGGTATTAACTTGGTATTTTGGGCATAGGCGTCGTGTAGTTGCGCTATCCCGGTCACCCCCAGTCCATACACCTGTCCGGAGAGATCGCGCGGACAATAGCCCTGAAAGTTTCGGTGGAGGCTATGGCTTCGGAGTGCTACGGCCAGCGGATCATCAGGTACTACAAAGTGGTCGAGCCCGATCTGCACATAGCCGGCTCCCGTCATCATCTCAGCCGCACGATCGTACATTGATTGCTTGATCTCCGGAGTCGGCAGCCCATACTCCTCCAGAACTCTTTGGCCCGGATGCAACCACGGCACATGGGCATACGAAAAAGTCACCACACGGTCAGGACGGATCTCCAGCACTTGTGCCATGTTATCGGCAAAGCTCTCAACCGTCTGTCCGGGCAAGCCGTAGACAAAGTCTAGGTTCACCCGCTTGCCCGCGCCGTGTATCTCCGCCACAATCTCCGCCACGGACTCACGGGGAGCGATGCGACCGGCCAGCCTCAGCACATCGGCATGAAGGTCCTGCACGCCTATACTGTACCGTGTGAACGGCATATCTAGGAGACGCTTCCACTCCTGCCATCTCAAAAAACCGGGGTGCACCTCTATCGCCACCTCAGCACCGGGAGCAAGTGCAAAGGCACCGGCAAGCATCTCGATCACCCCACCGATATACTCCGGAGCGATAGCCGTAGGCGAGCCACCTCCAAAGTGGATTTGGCTGATCCGACGCTCCGGGTCGATCAATGGTCGCACCAGCCCAAACTCCCGACCCAGATAGCTCACATAGTCAGAGACCTCCCGTCGGTCAGCAGGTATCAGGACCCTATTGCAGGCACAGAAGTGACAAATATTTTTGCAAAAAGGGATGTGGACATAAAACGACAGCGACCTCGACCCCACCCCATTGCTCGCTAGGATATCCCGCTTGTAGTCCTCACCGGTATAGGTCTCGGCGAAAAGGTTGGCCGGAGGATAGCTCGTGTATCTCGGCACCGGGACATTGTACTTCCCGATGATCTCATCCTGCGTCATGGGCGATCCACACTGTGTCCTAGGAGCGTGGCCGAAGAGACCTCATCCACCGTCGCCCATACAAAGTCACCGATACGGTGCTTCTTTTTGTCAAAGACCAGGACCTTGTTTTGTTGCGTGCGTCCAAAGTACTGCTCACGCGACTTTTTGGAAAAGCCCTCGACCAATACCTCAAACGTCTTGCCCACATCACGGCGGTTGCTCTCCTCCGACAGTTTTTGCTGCAAGTCAATCATACGCTGCAGACGCTCCAGCTTCACCTCCTCCGGCACATCGTCCGCATACTTGCGAGCTGCGTAGGTACCGGGGCGCTCGGAGTACTTGAAAAGAAACGAAGTATCAAACCCCACCTCCTCCATCAGCGACAAGGTCTCACAAAAATCAGCCTCCGTCTCTCCCGAAAAGCCACAAAAAATATCGGTACTGATTCCACAGTCCGGGATCAGCTCCCGGAGCTTGGCGATGCGGTTCAGGTACCACTCACGAGTGTAGCCACGCTTCATCCGCTTGAGCACCGAGTTGGAGCCACTCTGTACCGGCAGGTGGATATGGTTGCAGATATTGGGATAGCGCGCCATCACCTCTATCGACTCATCCGACATCTCCATCGGATGAGGGCTGGTATAGCGTATCCGCATACCCGGAGCCTCAGTGGCTATCAGCTCCAGCAGGCGCGCAAAGTCCGTCGTCCCCCCACTCTCCGGATCGGCATATCGGTAGCCATTGACCGTCTGCCCCAGGAGAGTCACCTCCCGGTAGCCCAGCTCCACCATGTGGTGCAGCTCCGTCAGGATACTCGACACCTCACGGCTGCGCTCACGGCCACGGGTATAGGGCACAATACAGTAGCTGCAAAACTTATTGCACCCCCTCATGATCGACAAAAAGCCCGAGATATGGAGTCCCTCCAGCTTGAGTGGCACCACATCCTTGTAGGTCTCTTGTGTCGAAAGCGTGACATTGAGTGCCTTCTCACCCTGCTCCGCCGCCGACACGAGGGCCGGCAAGTCCAGATAAGCATCCGGACCCGCTACCAAGTCAGCGGCATGCTCCGTGAGCAAACGCTCCCGCACCCGCTCGGCCATACAGCCCAGTACACCGATGATGAGCCCCGGCTTGTGACGCTTGCGATAGGCATCCAGCTGGCTCAGACGATTCACAATCTTGTGCTCTGCATTTTCACGCACCGAGCAAGTGTTGAGAAACACCGCATCAGCCTCCTCCAGATTGGCCGTAGGGGCATAGCCGGCAGTCTGCATCACGGCATAGACCACCTCCGAGTCGGCGACATTCATTTGGCAACCATAGGTCTCTAGATACAGGAGCTTATCGGATGGATCGGGCATGTTGGGTCTCAAAAAATTTGGCAGAGAATAAGTTATTACTTACTTTTGGAGTACAAAAATACCAAAAGAATAGGAGAAGACCATTTTGCCCCCGGGCACCCGGACAAACAACTCACAGAAAAAAAAGATGGGATCAATCAGCTCACTGGCACTCATCATTGCCGGCTACTACATACTCCGAAAAATGGACCAAAAGTTCAGATCTTTTGTCCAGCAGTTGGAAAAGCCCACAGACGCACCACAAGAGACACCACCTCCACCACCCCTCTACGAGATCGATGACAGTCCCTGGACGACCTCCACTCGCCCACCAATCCCCACACCCGCATTTGAGGAGGGGACCTGCGCTTTCCGAGGCACTCGACGATCCCCGCTCAAGTCCGGCATCCAAGACCTACACCACGACCCACTGGAGCTGGAGATCCTGGAGGGAGCTCACCCATCGGACAGCATGGGCACCACAGGCCGGGGCATCCTTCCCACGGATCCCACCCAACGCCTCAACGACCTACGACGAGCTGTGATCCTAAAAGAGATATTGGAAAGGAAATTCTAATCCCCACTAAACAACAGACAACACAAAGCATGGCTCTAAGATTCATCACCCCGGAAGAAGCCACCTCCTACGTCCACAACGGCGACAATGTCGGCTTCAGTGGCTTCACACACGCCGGAGCACCCAAAGTCGTACCCGGAGCAATTGCCCGACACGCACTGGAGGAGCACAACGCCGGACGACCCTACCAGATCGGCATCTTCACCGGCGCCAGTACAGGCGATCGACTGGATGGCGAGCTGGCACGTGCCAATGCCATCAGCCACAGACTACCCTACCAGACCAACAAGTCACTGCGTGAGCTCATCAACTCCGGTGGCACAGACTACACCGACATGCACCTCTCCACCGTCGCACAGGAGATCCGCTATGGATTTGAGGGCAAGGTCAATGTCGCCATCGTCGAAGCCTCACAGGTCACCGAATCCGGCGAGATCGTCCCCACCACCGCAGTGGGCATACTCCCCACCGTCTGCCGATTGGCCGACCGCATCATCGTCGAGCTAAACGCCTGCTACCCACCCAATATACGAGGACTACACGACATCGTTGAGCTAAAGGACCCACCACACCGAGGCTGCATAGAGATCACACGGGTACAAGACCGCATCGGCACAGACTGTGTCAAGGTAGACCCGGACAAAATCGTGGGCGTGGTCAAGACCCAAGCCCCCAACGACGACGGGAAGTTTAGCCCAGTGGACGATGTCACGGACGCCATTGGCCAAAACGTCGCCCGCTTCTTTGAGCAAGAGATGAAAGCCGGACGCATCCCCACCACGTTTTTGCCCATCCAGAGTGGCGTCGGAAATGTAGCCAATGCCGTACTCGGAGCAATGGGGTCCAACAGCCACATCCCGCCATTTGAAATCTATACCGAGGTCATCCAAGACGCCGTCCTCGACCTCATGCGCCAAGGCAAAGTCACCTTTGCCAGCGGATGCTCACTCACCGTCTCACGCGAAGCCATACAGGACTTCTACAGAGACTTGGACTTCTTCCGAGACAAAGTCATGCTGCGACCGTCCGAAATATCCAACAACCCCGAGGTCATCCGACGCTTGGGGGTCATAGCCATCAACACGGCCATCGAGGCAGACATCTACGGCAACATCAACTCCACACACCTCTTTGGCACAAAGATGATGAACGGCATCGGAGGATCCGGAGACTTCACTCGGGCGGCATACGTCTCCATCTTCACCACAGCGTCCACAGCCAAGGGAGGCGACATCAGCAGCTTTGTCCCGATGGTCTCGCACGTCGACCACACCGAGCACTCGGTCAAGGTCATCGTCTCCGAGTACGGCATAGCAGACCTCCGTGGCAAGTCACCACGACAACGCGCACAAGAGATCATCAACAACGTCGTACACCCCGACTACCGAGACGCACTCCGAGACTACCTCAAGGGCTGCCCCATCGGACAAACCCCGACCAACCTCGCCACCTGCCACAACATGCACCGTGCGCTACTCGAGACAGGGTCCATGAAAAATGCCCGCTTCGACACCAACGTCTGAGACAGCCGACTGCCTATCGGGCCAATACCGCAGAGAGGCCACTGCCGAAAAAAGCAGTGGCCTCTTTTTTGTCTAAAAGCTGCACAACAGTCCCTCCTCACACATTGACCCCAAAAGCCCCAAAGGGCACAGCCCCCAAATTTTTAGTACCGGCTAAGCCATCGCTTCTATCCGTGAAAACTTTTGCTTCTATCCGTGAAACCGATCGCTTCTATCCGTGAAACTCAAGGCCCTCTATAAGCTTCTGATTATCAAGCTCCCCAAAAAGTACTTTTTTGACCCCGAAAATCGCCTTTTGGGGGACTGTTTTCGCACCTCTCTCTTTGCGCAAAAGAGCTCAATACAAGAGAGCGGGTGTGCCAAAACTTAGTTTTGACACACCCGCCGGGCTATTTATTTATTCTCTTGCAAGTGGAGCGACTACCCCACTGCCGGTATCGGTGATCAGAGCTTGTTGTCCGATCCGAGTACGTTGGTGATCTTGTGTGCGTAGAGGGCCTTCATGTGCTCACGAGCCGGTCCCAGGTACTTACGTGGGTCAAACTCAGCAGGCTTGTCGTGGAAGACCTTGCGGATTGCCGCTGTCATGGCGAGTCGGCTGTCGGAGTCGATATTGATCTTGCAGACAGCAGACTTGGCGGCCTTGCGGAGTTGCTCCTCGGGGATACCGATGGCTGCCTCTAGCTTGCCACCATATTTGTTGATGGTCTCTACGTCCTCCTGTGGCACAGAGGAGGATCCGTGGAGGACGATTGGGAAGCCGGGGAGCTTTTGCTCCACCTCTTTCAGGATATCAAAGCGGAGAGGGGGAGGTACGAGACGACCGTTCTCGTCACGTGTGCACTGCGCCGGAGTGAACTTGTAGGCTCCGTGTGAGGTACCGATGGAGATAGCGAGTGAGTCTACGCCTGTCTTGGTGACAAAGTCGATCACTTGCTCGGGCTCGGTGTAGGTGTGGTGCTCAGCGGATACTTCGTCCTCTACACCTGCCAGGACACCCAGCTCACCCTCTACGGTCACGTCGTACTTGTGTGCGTACTCTACCACTGACTTGGTGAGGGCCACGTTTTCGTCATAGGGTAGGTGCGAACCATCGATCATGACGCTGGAGAATCCGAGCTCAATGCAGCTCTTGCAAAGCTCCAGTGAATCACCGTGGTCGAGGTGCAGTACGATCTGTGGGTGCTCTAGTCCGAGCTCCTTGGCATACTGTACAGCACCCTCTGCCATGAAGCGGAGGAGGGTCTGGTTGGCGTACTCACGCGCACCTTTGGAGACTTGGAGGATGACCGGAGACTTGTTTTCTGCCACTGCCATGATGATGGCCTGTAGCTGCTCCATGTTGTTGAAGTTGAAAGCCGGAATGGCGTATCCGCCATCTATTGCTTTGGCAAACATTTCCTTGGTGTTTACCAAGCCTATTTCCTTATAGCTTATCATATCGAGTGAATCTATATTGGTTTGTAAAATAAATTGTTGTCCGTCGTCAAATCTTTCTTGAGGACAAATATACCTTTTATTTCAATCTCTTACACATGTTCGGACAAGTAATGCCTTGAGCGAGCTGTGTCGCTTGAGCGTGGAGGTCAGGCCTCGTCCTCTTTTTCGCCAAATGCCAGATCTCCCGCATCTCCCAGTCCGGGGATGATGTAGCTGTGCTCGTTGATAGCGGGATCAAGTGCGGCTGTCCAGCAGATGGTCTCCTCGGGCATCACGCTCTGTAGGTGGTCGAGTGCTGGCTGGCTGGAGATGACCGCCGCCAGATGGATCTTGGCGGGATTGCCTTTGGTGAGGAGTGCTCGGTAGGCCAGCTCCATAGAGCTACCTGTGGCGAGCATGGGGTCGGTGATGATGAGGGTACTGCCCTCGATGCTTGGACAGGCAAGGTACTCGATCATGACCTCAAAATTGAGCCGATCCTTGTATTTTCGGAATGCGGAGACAAAGGCGTTGTCGGCACGGTCGAGGTAGCCGGCAAAGCCGTGGTGCAGTGGGAGTCCGGCGCGAAGTATGGTGGCCAGTACGACGTGATCTTGGTCGAGCATGTCGTGGGAGATGTCGAGTGGGGTGGTGACGGGAGTGGAGACGTAGTCAAAGGTTTTGCTGATCTCGTATGCCATGATCTCCCCTATGCGCTCTATATTTCGGCGAAACCGGAGACGGTCTTTTTGTATCTCAACATCGCGGATCTCTGCCACGAACCGATTGAGGATGCTGGATTGTTCGGAAAGGTTGATTACTTTCATACTCTTCTTGTCGTTGTTGTTGAGGATTATTTTTGGACATGAGCACGGTAGGTGGCGCTCATTGACATTATGTTGTCGACATAGTCGATAGTCTCTGTCCCTCGCGCATACCCGTACTTGACGACAGGGTCGTTGTAGTAGGCGGGATTGCTCTTGAGACGGAGGTACTCTCGGACATTTCCCTGCCACTTTTGGGGATCTTTGCCAAACTTTTTGGCCAGTCGCTGTGCGTCCTGTACGTGTCCGATGCCGGCATTGTAGGAGGCAAGCACGAGCGCATCGCGATCGTATGGGTCGGGGATGTCGGCATATTGCGCTCGGAGGACTTGGAGGAGTGCGACAGCTACCTGCACTGAGGTTTCGGGCTGTAGTAGGCGATCGGCAGTGGCCCCATAGGCTTTGCCGGTGGCCGGCATGATACCCATGAGTCCTCGAGCACCACTCCAGCCGATGACATCCGGATAAAAACCGGACTCACAGCAGGCGATTGCGGCCAGGATACTCCAGTCCCAGCCGAGCTGATCGGCCGCCTGACGAAAGAGGTTGTCGTAGGGGGAGATGGCTTTTCCCCCTCCGTGGACAAAGTAGTGTGTGGGGCTGAAGTAGTGGCGCCACTGCTGACTGTCGGCACGCTTGTAGGACTGTTCGGGGGCGTTGGGTCCGATGAAGAAGGAGTCAACCTGCATGGCGAGGCTGCTATTGGTGCGCTGAGTGGCCCAGGCATAGCGGATCGGGACACTCGCTCGAGTACGTACATCCAGCTCGGGATGGTACTGTGCAAACGCTTGAGCAAGTCGCTCATCGGCCAGTGTGTAGTGGATGGTGTCGGTGGTCACGACACTCTCGATGAGGTCCTCCACTCCGAGAGAGTCGATGGAGATGATGGTCAGTGCTTTTGCCCCTATTTCTTGAGCGATCTGCTTGGCGCGTAGGCGCAGGGTGGCGTCGGTGGTAATATGGAGGGTTTTTCCCTCGAGGTCAGCCATGGAGCGGATGGGGGTGGCGGTTTTTCTTTGGACCAGGACCAGCGCAGTCGTATCCACTTCTCCGCAAAACCTCAGCGAGTCAGTATTCGTCTTGGTCAGTGGCTGTGGGGAGATGATGAGGTCGATCTCGCCCTTGTCGAGCCATGCGCGTAGGCTGTCGGTACTATGGGAGATCGAGATAGCGGGTGTGAGGTGGTGCGCTTGGGCAAAGTCCAGTGCCTTTTGGTACTCTGTGCCGAGTGGCTGTCCGCGGTACAGAAAGAAGCTCAGCGGTGAAGTGCAGGTCCCGACTCGGAGTGTGTCCGATGCCACGATCTCATCCCAGCTCCGAAAAAGTCGCCCATCGTCCTGTCTCTCATGTCGGAGGCAAGACCCCAGTGGGAGTATGAGCACGCCCAGTACTGTGATGAGCAGGTGTCGGAGGTTCATTCTACATACAGAGCCAGGCCTTTGAGGTAATCGCCCTCGGGGTGATAGATGCTGATCGGGTGGTCCGGTGCTTGCGCCAATTGGTGGAGGATGCGGACATTGCGTCCGGCCGCCAGCGCTGCCGTAAAGATGTTTTGCCTAAAGACTTCGCTACTCAGTGCCTGAGAGCAGGAGAAGGTAAAGAGGAGTCCGCCGGGTGCGATCTTCTCCAGAGCTCGGGTGTTGATCCGTCTATAGCCGTGCAGACCATTGGTGAGTGCGCTTCGTTTTTTGGCAAAAGCGGGGGGATCCAGCACGATGAGGTCGTAGGCACCGGCCGGCATCCGGTCGAGGAAGTCAAAGGCATCCTCTGTCGCAGTATGGTGTCTGTCGAGTGGCAGGTCGGGGTTGAGCGAGAGGTTGTGCTCGAGTTGTTGGGTCGCCACAGCCGAGCTGTCCACCGATGTGACCTGGTTGGCTCCTCCTCGCAATGCGTGGAGCGAAAAGCCTCCTGTGTAGCAAAAGACATTGAGCACGGTTCGGTCGTGAGCGTAGCTTTGGATCAGTCGGCGGTTGTCTCTCTGGTCGAGGAAAAAGCCTGTCTTTTGGCCCCTAAGGATATCGGGGGCAAAGGCGACACCATTCTCGGAGATCACGAGGTCGCTTGGTAGCTCTCCATACACGACGGTGTCCAGTGGCTCGGTGATCGTCGTGCGTGTGGTGAGTGTGGTGGCACTCTTGTAGTAGATGCAGCGGAGTTGCGAGCCGAGTACCTGCACGAGGGCATCTGAGATCGCTCCTCTCAGGCGGTGGATACCCATGGTGTGTGCTTGCACCACTGCCACATGGTCGTACATGTCTATGACCAACCCCGGCACACCGTCTCCCTCGCCGTGGATCAGCCGAAACGCTCCGTGTGGCTGTGTGAGTCCCAAGCATTGGCGCAAGTGGTAGGCACGCCTCACCTTTTCTTCCCAAAAGGTGGCATCGATCCGGACTGTGGGGTCAAAGGTCAGCAGACGGACAGCGATGCTGCCGGCCTCGTAGTATCCACGGCCCACAAACTTCCCCTCCCTACTGATCACCTCCACCAGGTCGCCCTCGCCTAGGTGACGTAGGTCCCCCGGCTCCAGTGCGCCCGAAAAGAGCCACGGATGGCGACGCTGTACGGACTTGGCTTCGTCGTGTCTTAGGCGTATCTTGGTCATCATTTCTTCTTATTCTTTTTGGGTCCACCTGTTTTTCGTTTCCGTCCCTTTTTGGCGACACTGTCTTGTCGCACTTGTGCCAGATTGCAGATCATCTCCGGTCGTCGCAAGTGGTTGAGGGCCTCGTAGATCTTGAGTCCGGCATAGGCATCCAGTCCGGCGTACCCGACTTGTGAGGGGGTTAGCTCCGACTGCTGCCAATCGCTCAGTCGCTGTCCTTTGGTGAGTCGCTTGCCGTAGAGCAGAGCATAGATCTTGGATAGCGACTGTACCTCCATATGGTCTGCCGTGGCGAGGGTGCGCAGGTCGAGGATCCCATTGGTGACGAGCCCGTAGTCTCGGTATAGCTCCTGGCAGTCCTCCACTATAGCGACACCCACCTTCAGGATCTCCGGATTGCTGAGGAGTCGGGCCAGGGGTGCGAGTCGCTCGCGGTCCTCAAAGGTGAAGAGCCGAAACAAAAAAGCATGCTCCGAGCCGGAGAGCTGGAGGAGTGAGACGGGGTTGTACTGCCCTTTCTTGAAGACGGGCTTGGTCTCGGTGTCCATCCCCAGGACCTCCGACTGCGCCAGGTAGGCACACACCTCTTGTATCCTCTCATCCTCAGTCTCGGTGGTGATGACTTCGACGGGGATGGGGATGGTCTCTGCCTCTAGCTCGTTGAGCTCCTCCATGGATATGGAGCGCATCTCTTCGTCTTCGGTGTGCGTATCCATTCTAGTGGTCTTGGACCGGATAGGGGTCAAAGTCGGGGTGCGCCAGTAGGTCGTGCAACTGCTTGAGCACTAGGAGCAGACTATCTCCGAGCTCGTGGAGGAGCTGATCCTGTACGTCATCGAGGGCGAGCAACATACGGGTTTCGTTTTGCCCCCTAAAGGCCCACAGCGTATCGCCCAGAGCTTGGTACAAGTCTGCCAAAAGTTCGGAGGTGCTGACGCTAATCGGGACGTCCGAGTACTTCATCTCCTCCACTTGGGTGGTCAGGAAGCGGTCGTACTCGCCAAACACTTGCATCAGTCGGTTCTCGACTCGGTCGTAATCCTCTTGTCGGATATAGGGCTCCAGCTCCCCCATGGGGACAAAGTCGGCCTTTTGCAACGCCACTCCTGTGGCGTAGACAGCGGCCAACTCTCGCCGACACTCAGCGAGGGTCTCGTGGGTCCATCGGGGGGTCGTCCCGGGATCCACCAAGGCGCAAAAGCCGGCCACGGATGCCACAAAGGGGATGACATCCGCACGGTACAAGATGCTGTTGTTGTTGCTGCTCGGTTTGTTCATACCTCACAAAGGTACGTTTTTTCTCGTTATCTATCCTGAGAATGTCTCACGAAGTGTCATTTGATTTTTTGGT
Organism: Porphyromonas sp. C0026D3; assembly: GCF_056590775.1. Lineage (NCBI taxonomy): Bacteria > Pseudomonadati > Bacteroidota > Bacteroidia > Bacteroidales > Porphyromonadaceae > Porphyromonas > Porphyromonas sp. C0026D3. The sequence goes on along the minus strand of NZ_JBWPWU010000008.1, from coordinate 24,586 downwards.
TGGCTACGGGCCACTGTTTTTTCTTCTATCCGTCTAAGCATTTTCTTCTATCCGTGAAAACTTTCGCTTCTATCCGTGAAAAGTCTTGCTTCTATCCGTGAAACTCGATGCTCCTCACAAGCACTTGATTATCAATGGCTCCGGGAGGGGCTTTTTGGGGCCCAAAAATCGGCTTTTTTTTGGGGGGGCCTTTTCAAGTGACTTTTGGGTACGAAAAGGGAGAGAAAAAAGGGGTGTGTCGTAGGCAAAACCTCGACACACCCCCTTTTTCATCGTCACGGGAGGATCCGGTGCGGAGCATCAGTCCTTTTTCCCGCCCACATGCTGTAGGTACTCCGGACTAAAAGCTCCTCGTCCCTGCTTTTTCTCCTTGTGGAGGATTGCTTTTAGGACAAAGTAGCCCAGAGTCCCGGAGATCAAGCTACCGGCAAAGACGCCAATCTTGGCTTCGTTGAGGAGCTCCGGCCCTATCGCACCTACGACGTGAGGCGAGTAGGCCAGTGTCGCGATGAAGAGGGCCACCGTGAAGCCTATGCCACCAAAGATGGATACCCCAAAGAGGTTTTCGTGAGTCATACCCGCCGGCATCTCACACAGCTTGGTCTTGCAAGCCAGGTAGGTGGCACCAAAGATCCCAAAGGTCTTGCCAAGCACCAGGCCCAATGTGATGGCGAGTGGGATGCCGGTGATCTGATCCGGAGTCATGGCCTCAAAGGTGACCCCGGCGTTGACAAAGGCAAAGAGGGTCAGGATGACATAGTTGACAAAGGGCATGAGCTCGGTGTGCATGAGCTGGGTGAGGCTGATGGTCTTGTCGATGTTGTTTTGGGTTGCCTTCATCGTATGCACCAGGGGCTCGGGCAGGAAGAAGTGTTTGTCGCCACCGGTTTCCTTGGCGGTCTCGAGGTCATGGTCCAGAGCGACCAGTGAGGCTTGCAGCTCACTCTTTTTGCGCAAAGGCATGTGCGGAACGGCCAGCCCCATCGCGACACCGGCGATAGTGGCGTGCACTCCGGACTGTAGCATGAAGGTCCAAGCCACAAAGAAGAGGAGGTAGTAGACCCAGCGGCTCCGCACGTTGAAGCGTCCTATGTAGAAGGCAAAAAAGACGACCAAGGCGGCGGAGACGAGTGCGGCAAAGTTGATGTGCGAGGTGTAGAAGATCGCAATCACCAAGATACCTCCAATGTCGTCCACCACAGCGAGTGTGACAAGAAAGACCTTGAGCGTGGAGGGAACCTTTTTGCCCAATAGCCCTAACACTGCCAGCGAAAAGGCGATATCCGTGGCCATCGGGATGGCGGCTCCGTGGATGTGGTCGGGGTTGTGATCAACCAAGCTGAAAACGATCACCGGCAGGATCATTCCGCCGATAGCGGCGATCACCGGTAGGAGGGCATTGCGCGGATGGGAGAGACTGCCGGCACGGAGCTCGTACTTGATCTCGAGGCCTATGGCGAAAAAGAAGATAGCCATGAGGGCATCGTTGACAAAGAGCGAGATGGTCATCGGCCCGCCATGTACCATGAAGGGGGTGAAGTCGCCTATGCCAAAGTCAATAGGGGTCTGTAGCCACTTGAAGTAAAAGTCGGCGGTATTGCCACTATTGGCGACTATAATCGCCAAAATGGTGGCCATGAAGAGGTAGACTGAGGGGTTGACTTGGCTCAGTAAACCTAGCAGGGACCTATTTTTAGTAGTTTGGGTAGCAGGTTGCATGAATCTTTGTGTCTGTTTTTTTGAAAAAAAGAAATATGGGGTCTGCGTGTTGTTTCTCGGTGGGTGGAGCTACCGTCGGGTTATCTCCACTTTGTGCGTGGGGGCTAGGGTTTTGTTGCGCTCGTCGGTGACTTCGGTCACCTTGGTGGCCAAATCCATAAAGGCTTGTCCCATGACGCTCTCCTTGAGGGCGATGGGGGTACCTTCGTCGGCTGCCTCACATACGCTCTGGACGAGTGGGATCTGGCCAATGAGTGGTGTATTGGTCTCCTGTGCGAGATGTGCCCCACCCTCTTTTCCGAAAATATAGTAGCGGTTTTGGGGCAGTTCGGCAGGGGTGAACCAGCTCATGTTTTCGACAATTCCGAGTATGGGGACGGCCACTTTTTCGTCCCGGAACATACTGATCCCTTTGCGTGCATCGTCGGTGGCCACGGCTTGGGGGGTGGTGACGACCAGTGCGCCGGTGATGCCAAGGGTCTGGATGAGTGTCAGGTGGATGTCGCTGGTGCCTGGGGGCAAGTCCACTAGGAGGTAGTCGAGGGTACCCCAGTTGCCCTCTCGGATCAATTGCCCCAGAGCATTGGAGGCCATGGTCCCTCGCCAGATAAGCGCACTCTCGGGCTCGACGAAAAAGCCGATACTCAGCAGCCGCACACCGTAGCGGACCACGGGATCGATGAGGTCCTTGCCATCCACCTTGGTCAAAAGGGGCTTGGCGCCCTCAGCGCCCATCATCCTGGGGATGGATGGTCCATAGATGTCGGCGTCGAGCAGGCCGACACGGTAGCCCTGGCGTGTGAGTGCCACAGCCAGGTTGGTCGTGACGGTACTCTTGCCCACCCCACCCTTGCCACTGCTCACGGCAATGATGTTTTTGACCCCGGGCAGGGGGCGATCCGGCTCTGTTGGCTGAGGTGTGGGGAGTAGTGGGGTGATCTCGACCGCGAGATCGGGGTGGAGGTAGTCCTGCAGAGCACGCTCGGCGGCACGAGTCACTGACTTTTGGAATGGATCTCTGGACTTTTGGAATCTCAGGGAAAAGCTGACCTTGTTGTCCTTGATCTCTATATCGTCTTGTACCATGCCACTGCTGACGATGTTGTCCGTGGCACCGGGATAGGTGACGTGCTTGAGGGCTTGGAGGACCTGCTCTACTGTGATGGTATCCATGCTGTTGCTCATGTCTGTTTTTTTGGGGGGATGTGATTAGTCTGTACTGGAGGGGTTGGTCCGTCGGCTGCGACCATAGCTCCGGTAGTCGTCCGGCTCGATCTCCACCTCCGGCTCGATGCCGTGGAGAATCGTCGGATCAAGTCGGATACAGAGGTACTTGATGGTCATGCCCCTGCTGAGCCACTGTTGCTCGTAGTAGGTCTGGACCTCTCGGAGTAGTGGCTGTGCCGAGGGATCGGCGTAGACATCTCGGATGTCCCGGAGGATCGTCTGGTGGTTGGCCCGGGCTATGGCTTGGGTGTAGGTGTAGAGAAAGCCCGAGTCCGTCTTGAGGTGCAGTAGCCCTCCCTCGGTCAGTATCCGCTGATACTCACCCAAAAAGTGGATGGAGGTGAGGCGCTTGCGTACCTTTTTCATCTGCGGATCGGGAAAGGTGAGCCAGATCTCCGACACCTCGTCATCCGCAAAGAAGGTGCCGAGGAGCTCTATCTGAGTCCGCAAAAACCGGACGTTGTCCAGCCCCTCTCGGTCGGCTGTCGTGGCACCGGTCCAGATGCGATTCCCCTTGAGGTCCACTCCTACAAAGTTGACCCTGGGATGTCGTCTCGCCATCTCGACAGTGTACTCCCCCTTGCCACAACCCAGCTCGAGCACGATGGGATAGTCGTTGCCAAAGACGGCCTCACCCCACTGACCGCGGTAGGGAAACTCCTTGCCGGCGGCCAGAGCCTGATAGGGATACTGTAGGGTGTTGGAGAGTGCATCCAGCTCTGCAAACTTTTCCTGCTTGTTTTTGCTCATATACTTTTGTCGTCCTCTTGTGCGGATGTGGCAAAGTTACCAAAACAATAGGTGATTGTCGGCTCAATGATACAGACTTTGGGGTGCTCTGTGGCTAAAAAGTACGAAGCGACCCAAGCACTTTCGTCCGGATACAACACGAGACCATTGCAAAAGGGATTCTTTGCCAAAGGTCTCGTGTCGTATCCTAACGATCAGGGCATTATCCGATCGGTAAATTATTCCGGGACGTATATGATCTCGCCATTGTCCAGCTCGTAGGCTATCCCGACGCGCTTGCCCTTGGACTGGCTCGAGGCATCCGTCTCGGACGGGGTGTACTTCTTGATCTGTCGCCCCTCCTTGGTGATGATTTCCATGTTGTCCTTCCCCGGATTTTTGACGATGGTGTAGTCTTCGTTGCTAAAGTACTCGCTCATATTGAGGTTGAGGACAAGTGCGACCATCAGCGATACGGCAAAGACCATGGAGACATCAAAGAGGTTGACGATGACGCTCAGGGGATCCTCGTCCTGCCCCTCTCTGAGGCGACCGGTCCGGCGGATCTTTTTGGTAGGATTACTCATGTGTCGCACTCCTTTCTGCCAGTACGTTGGCGACATAGGTGAGGTGATTGGCATCCTTGTCGTACCAGCGTTGCGTGAAGAGGAGGACCACAATGGCGATGCCACTGATCACCAACCCGACGACCGTGGTGGCAAAAACGACCTGCATATTGTACGCCATGCCACTGACATCTCCACTCGAGAGACCCACAAGCGCAGGGCTCATGGAGATAAGGGTACCCATAAGCCCCAGGATAGGACCTATCTTGGTGAGGAGGCGAGAGGTGATGAGGTCTTTTTGGGCACGGTTTTCGAAGTCGGCTATGAGGTACTCGGCATAGTCCGTGTCGCCGGGATGAGCGAGGATCTGCCGGAGGTAGGGGATGACAAGTGCGTTGTCATAGGCCGGAAGTGCCTGCGAGAGCTCCTCTGCCGTATGTGCCCGAAAGTCATCAATGATCGCCTGGTAAGCACGGAGGTTGCGCCGACGGGTAAGGAAGCGACCATAGAAGACACCCGCCATGATTACAACCCGAATAAAGAAGAGAATCAGGAGGATGATGACGGGGATGAGTAGACTGTCGGAGATGCCGAAAAGTATTTTAGAGATCCATTCCATATAGAGTCTGCTTGCTTTTATTTTAGTTTGTAGGTCCTATTTTTTTGGACAAAAAGAGTAACGATGAAGAGGAGTACAATCACCCCAAGTGTAAGGGCGACCTCTGTAGCCATACCGGTGGCATGCTCGGCGGGGCGGTAGAGGATGCTGTCGGTGGTGGTAGAGAGGAGCGCACAGATACAAAGGAGCGTCGAGAGCATCAGCACCAGCTCCTCCCGAAGCTCACGAGCCGGCAAACTGCGACGCAACACCTCTGCCAAAAGTGGCACAAAAACGAGCGAACACCCACCGACAATGCCGGAGGGCACCCAAAAGCTAATGCCCGGCAGCGCATAGCACAACTGCACCTGGATGAAGAAGAGCGTGGGAAATACTAATAAGGTGACATAGTAGCTCAGCAATAGGTGTACCGGTGCTAGAAGTCGCTCCAAAAACAACCGAACCGGATGCCGACGCACAGGACGGGGGCTTGGCCGCTTGGTCCACTCCCGAAAGGCATACGCCACCACCATCAGCAGCTCCACGGTAACCAGCACAGCCACCGCTTCCCGTGCTTGGGAAGCGGAGGTGTACTGTAGGATCTGCGCCCGAGGGGCCATACTGGCAACATCGGTCATGATGAGGCAAAAGCCGAGGAGTACCGCCCCGTACACGACTGCCACCCAGCGAGACAAGAGACTAAGCTTGGCTATGACGGCGGGGAGACAGAGCAACAAGGTCAGGTAGACCATGATGAGAGTCATGAGCGCTTCTTTCTGAGGATGAACACAGCCAGTAGCAACAGTGCTACAATACCGATACCTATCCACATCAGGGTCCTAAGTGTATCGGACTGAAGGGTATCTGCTTGGCTTGCGTTTTGTGCGTTTTGACGTCCTTCTTCGGTCAGGACCACACTCTTGGCATCGCCACTTTGTCCGGCCTTTTGCGACATGGCCACTTGCACAGCTTGGTCAAAGTCCTTCTTTTGGCCCTCAGAGGGTAGTTGCTCACGGACAAAGTCACGGAGCTTGGCATTGGCGGCCATCATTCCGGCTCCGGAGAAGCCATAGGTCGTGACCACGTGTTGGTTGAGCTCCGCCAGACGTTTGGTCTGCTCGGGGGTAGCATTCCACATGCCCTTGCGTATCGACTCGAGCATCACTCCGGTGATTTGCTCCAGAGAGGCGGGACTGTTTTTCTCTACATAGTCTGTTGCTCCCATTTTCAGAGCATCGTTGATCCAGATATCGTAGATCTCGCTCCAGAGTTCGTCATCGATAAGGTCCGGCTTGGAGACCTCCCAGCCAAAGGTGTTTTCGACAATGGATGCCAGCCGCATCGCATTGCCCGATCCGCCTCCCTCTACTACCTTTTTCACAAAAGCGGGGTTGAGGATCGTGCTACGGCTCTCCACACCCACAGCCTCCTTGAGCTCCTGCATCCGGACATGGTTGTGGTTGCGGTAGTCGGCAAAGTAGGCTTCAGGTTCTTTGCCGGTTACGCTGGTGATAGTGAGGTTGAGCCCACCCATGAACTCAAAGACGTGGTCCAGGCTGAGTGCGCCCCAAGTATTGCTCTGACGCGGGTGTACAACGACATCGGTATGCTCAACTGCCGCGCGGAACATCCCTTGGTGAAATGCGCCCCACTGCTCGGTCGAGCCATAAGCGGCACCCATGTTGTTGAGGTAGACATCGGCGATATCACTTCGGTCGTTCCACTTGTCACTCGCAAAGATCATCTCCTGTATTCCGGTCCCGTACATTCCATTGATGCCTCCAAAGACACGGTTACCGGCCCATTCTCGTGCAGTGGCAGGTGCCATGCCGGCCTCGACGAGACGTTGCTCGATGCGAACATTGCCCTCGTGTACGTGGTTGGGATAGGGTTCTTTGTCTCCGGCTTGGCTGGCCATCCAGACAGCCTTGGTGATCAGATCAAGGCGTGAGGCTGCCAAGTCTCTAAACTGCCCTGACGTCTGCACCAGGACATCCACACGCGGGCGTCCCAGCTCCGACGATGGGATGAGTCGTACATCGCTCACCCGACCTCTTGGGTCACGTACCGGCTCCACTCCAAGCAAGTAAAGTACCTGAGCGATAGTGGCGCCACCGGTCTCGATGAACTCGCTGCTCCAGAAGGAGAAGCTCACTTTTTCCGGATAGTCGCCATGCTTGCGGACGTAGTCGTCCAAGGTTTGTTGTGCCAGTGCCTTGCCTTTTTCCCATGCCACCTCCGTGGGTGTTGTCTCGGGGTTGATGCTGTACAGGTTGCGTCCGGTCGGCAGAGCTGTGGGGTTGGCCACGGGATCTCCGCCCGACGATGGGGCGATGAATCCTCCGCTGAGTGCTCGGGTGATCTGGTTGAGTTCTCTCTCCGGTGAGGACTTGAGTGCCTCGTAGTAGGAGGCGACACTGCTGATGGCATTGCCGAGGCTCAGGATGGCATCGCTCCTAAAGCGCACGCTGTCCGTTGCCTCCTCTGCTTGTGTACCGGCCTCGCGATACTCCTGGAGCGAAAAGCCTCCATACGAGGCTATGAATGCGCTATCAGGGGTGTAGCCGGCCAGGATCCGACGGACAAGTGCCTTGGCCGGATCCAGATACTTCTGCGTGAAAGCTCTGCCCTCCGGTACCTCTTGGCCATTCATCTTGTGCAGGGTTGCCTGTCCGTAGGCGATAGGGTCGCACGCCATGGCGACGATCGTGTTTTTCAGCTGAGTCTCGCTGTATGGCACGCCGGTGGTGTAGAGTGTCGTGTAGATCTTTTCGTTGGCGATCTCCTCTGCAAAGTGCTCGACACGCTCGATCTCATCAGCTGTATAGGGCTTGTTCGACAGGCTGTCCAGCTTGAGGTCGCGGTGGATACCCAGTCGCATGGTCTCGGTTCGGACGGCCTTGGCATTGGCGTCCGTGGGGTTCTTTTGGTAGTTGACGATGTTTTGCATCAGCCGGTCGAATATGGAGCGTGTAGCACTCTCCTCAAAGGGCGGGGTCAGGTAGCTGACCAGTGTAGCATAGGAGCGACGCTTGGCCATCATCGACTCACCTATATTGGCTATGGTGTAGTAGTAGACATGTGGTGTGGTACCCACCAGTGCCTCAGGCCAATCATAGGTGCTGAGTGCCACCTGCTTTTGTGGGGTAAACTCCAAGCTGCCATGCGTCCCAAAGTGCATCAGTGCATCGGCTCCAAAAACATCCTCAGCCCACAAGTAGGCCGCAATATAGGGGTGAGGCGGTGCCGTGTTGGCACCGTGTACGATCGCAAAGCTGTCATCCCCTATCGCAGACATTGGCTGCGGGAGCAGCACGACATTGCCCAGTTGCACTCCGGACACAGCTATGTAGCTGCTGCCATCGGGAGTCTGTCCGCTCATGTACGCACCCGGTGCGGCACCATACTTATCCACCACATCTGCATAGCTCTTTGGCTCGAGGCGAACACGCATCAGGCTGTCGTACTCCGCTGTCGCAAATCGTATGGGGTTGCACTTCTGCATGTAGGAGTCGATAGCTCCTTTGGTAAAGTGCTCCAGTACAGGTCCATCCTTCATGATCATTGCCTCCAGCTCTTGGGCATTGGCCGGCAGGTTCACTGTATAGCCCTCCTCCTTGAGCTTTTTCAGCACATTGTACAGTGCAGGCACGGTCTCCAGTCCTTGTGCGGTGAGGCCTTGCTGTCCGGGGCCTTTGAGGTAAAAGATGGCGACCCGCTTCTCGCTATTGGGTTTGGTCTTGAGTTGCAGGGTGTGCGACACGAGGTCTGCAAAGCGCGACAGACGCTTGGGGTCGGTAATGGTCTCCACTATGCCGTCGCTGTTGATCTCCTGGAAGTTGAGCACATAGGGGAGCACTCCGCCATCCAGCTCGGGCATCACGATGCTCTGAGACATGAATCCCCCAAACATCCCCATCGGATCCTCCAGCCAACTCTTTTGGTCGGACATGATCGTCAGCGGGGTAAATACCGGGCAGTCAAATTGCTCAAAACTCCGGACTCCCATGCCGGCCAGCGGACCAAAAAACATGCGTCCATGCGCTTGGTGAATAATAGCATTGGGGCGTAGCTGACCGAGGAAGTCCAGCAACTCCTTGCCCGACGCATAGATGGGGTAGACGTTCAGTCCCCTATCCGAGAGGGCTTGGATCAGCTCATCGAGGTTCTTTTTGTTGCCACTGTATGGGGAGTTGAGTGCACCCACCAGAGCCACCTTGGGACCACCCTCATGGTAGTACCCGATGCCCTTGATGTACTTCTCATACTCCTCCAGGTTGTCGATCCGGACACTCTCATCCAGGTGGTAAAAGACGTTGTTGGGGGTCTCCACTGCCTCCATCGGCTCCGGTGCAGAGGTCACCTTGTGGTCGATGTACTTGCGGATGTAGTTGGACATCGAGATGTAGTTCTGCTTGTTGCCGTTGTAGAAGTACTCGCTCACTCGCTGTATGTCGAGCGAGTCGAGGTTTGTGATATCGTTTTGGGGATTGGTGGCCATCACGGTCATCATGGGCTTGCCGGAGTCGGCATACTTTTGGATCTTGGCGCGCTCTTCGGCATCGATCTTGAGTCCCATTCCGTTCATGAGTACAAACTCATACCCTCGTGGGTTTTTCAAAAAGTCCTGTGGGCTGATCAGGTGATAGCGCACGGCCTTGTTGGTGTTCGACTTGGCGATAGGTGTCCCCTGGAATCCGGTCATATTGATCAGTGCCACATCTGTTGGTGACATCCACCGTTGGTAGCCTAGGTATCCGAGCACCAGTAGGATCAATACTCCCAGCGCACGGGTCAGTTGTTTGTTCTTTTTAGTCATAGTTTTTCAGTGTATAGGAGTGCTATTTTTTCTCAAAAGAGGCGTACACCGAGCCGCACAAAAAACACGGCACCGGGGCTTAGCGAGGCGGTCTGATAGGTCAGGTTGGCCGGCCTAAAGTTGAGCAGGTTGTTGGCTCCAAGGGTCACGTAGTATCTGCTCTTGTACTCGGTCGTGGCAGTCAGTCTCAGGAGCGGGTAGCCCTCCACGTCCTGACGGACGAGAGGCTTGGTGTCGTCCAGATCCCCCTTGCTGTCGGTGTCCAGAGTGTAGTAGCTGACCGCAGATAGGTATTGGCCGATCAGGCTGGTGCTAAAGGCCCAGTCGCCTGTGTGGTAAAAGCCATTGACCTGCATCAGGAGGTTGTGTGGTCGGGCGGCGTTGATGTCGTACTTCTTGTCGAGGTGGGTGATCGTCTTGGGCGCACGTGTGTAGCTGTACATTGTCTTGAGGGAGAGGCCGTTGATCACGAACCACTCCGCTGTCAGGTCGGCATTGAACATACGGGATCGGCCGGCGATATTGACGTACCGCTGATCCTGCTTGGCATCGGCCTGCATGGTTATCTGGTTCTTGAAGAGCGTATAGGTCGTCCCTGTGGAGAGGACCAGCTTGCCGGATCGGTAGTTGGCTCCGAGGATCATCTGGTTGGCAATCTCCGGCTTGAGATTGGGGTTGCCATAGATATGAAACATCCCTTGGTGGCTCCAGTCGAAGTAGAGCTCCATCAGCGTCGGTGACTTGAAGGCCCTGGCATACCCGGCTCGCAGGCTGAGTCCGCCCTTGTTGTAGGCAAGGGTGACCTTTGGGGAGAGGTTGAGCCCGTAGCGTCCGTGGAGATCGGCCCGTAGGCCGGCCATGAGTTCGAGTCCTGCGCCCAACTCTCTCAGGTACTGCCCATAGAGGACGCCACAGAGGATACTCTTGCGTGCCGCAGCTCCGGAGATCTGGTCGGACAGTAGTAGCTCCTGGTGTCCCTCAAGCCCTGTGGCTAGCGAGCTCTTGTCACCAAAGTTGATATTGTAGTGCGCACGTAGAATGTGCTTGAAATTGCTGTGCAGCAGTGTGCGGTCTCCTGGGGACTTGGGGTAATGGCGCTCTCTGGAGGAGTAGTCGGCATTGTAGGAGAGTGCGAGGTTGCTACGGTCGTCCACGTCCCACATGCCGGTGAGTCGGCCATTGTAGGCGTCGTACACATCATTTTGGTACTCGGAGCGCTCTTGCTTGCGGCTCATGCCCCCCAGGTCGACCTTGAGGGAGAGACGGTCGGTGGGTTGCCACCCAAACCGGTTGGAGAGCCGATAGACATCGTTGCGTGGCACCGGTATGTAGCTCTCTCCATCTCGCCGCGTGATGTTGTAGTCCCCCTCCTTGCCGAGAGAGAGGGTCGTGGTGTTGCTCCACTGCTTGCGCTTGATACTGAGGTCACCGTAGCCATCCCACACCTTGGGCATCGACCAGCCCCCACAGAGGGAGAGCGTGAGAGGCGACTTGGCCTGCTTGGTGATGATATTGACCACCCCGCCGATGGCACCCGAGCCGTAGAGTGCTGAGCCCGCACCGCGGATGATCTCCACCCGCTCGATATTCTCCGGGCTGAGGCGCAAAAAGTCCGGGCTACCGTCCTTCATCCCGGCGATCTCCTCTCCATCGATCAAGAAGGCATAGTAGTCGGCCGAGAGCCCTTGTATCTTGACGTGTGTGATACCACCGTGCGAACTAAACTCCACCCCGGGGATCGAGTAGAGCATCACATCCTTGGTGTTTTGGGGTGCGATACGCTTGAGGTCCGCCCGGTCGATGACCGAGACGGGGAGCGGGAGTTGCTCGAGCTTGCAGCGGCTACGTGTGGCCGTGACGACATACTCATCCAGCTCCGTGGCACGGGGCCATAGGCGCACTGTCTGTTGCTCCTCGCGGGCAAGATCCAGTACGAGCGACTCGGTCTCATAGGAGAGGTGCGAAAAGGTAGCCTCGTACTTTCCGCCATCCGGTGCCACACGTATCCGGTAGGAGTAGTAGCCCGCTTGGTCGGTCTGCACTCTCTGCGCCAGTTTGCCGGAGTGGCGGATGGAGACCGTCACGCAGGGGATACCCTTACTTGCTTGGTCGACGACACGCCCCCTGATCACCTTTTGGGCAAGGGCGGATGTACCGAGAAGTAGGTAGATGCAGAGGACAATACTCGGGATCAGCTTATTCATGGTCTGGTATCTATTTTTTCCGGGGTCTATTTTGCCAAAAGTGAGTAGACACCTGCCGAAAAAATCCTCTCGGAGGTGTCTACCCACCGGTTTTTTGTGCAGTGCTATCCGATCAACTTATCAGAGCTCTTGGTAGCGGAAGCTCAGTGTGCCACCCTTTTGGCCTTGTGCATTGACCGAACCGGTGAACTGTAGGCGATACACGTGCTTGCCATCAGCTGAGCGAACGACATAGATATCTTTCACAGGCGTGTACATCGCGCTTGCACCACCAGTCATCATCTTGGACATATCTAGGTCGTAGCAGGCAATCCGGTTGATGGACACCTCCACCTCCTTGCCTTCTTTCTTGACCATCTTCTTCACGAGGTCTTGCGCAACATACATCGTGGCGGTCTTGTTGCCACCGCCTGCCATCGGACTCACAGTGGCAAGTACTTTGGGGCTGTTTTGGACGAATTTCAGGTTGGACACCTGTACCTTGGCACCGAAGTTCGTCGATGTAGTCCGAACGATGCCGCCCAGACCGCTGTAGTGCTCAGGAGCGTTCACCGCCATGCACTCACGACGAAAAGCGATGTCCCAGCTCTTGTCCTTCTCCGGTGTGGTCGTCTTCACCACCTTGTTGTCCTTGAGCGAAAAGTAGACCCAGTCTGCCCAGGAGGTGGCATCGAGGTACTCCACTTTTTTGATCTCTGTGGACTTTTTGTTTTCCGGCACATTGTTGCCGGATTTACAGGACGTGAGCAGTGCCGCTGAAGCGATCACTAGGGCTAGAATGGTTTTGGAAGTTCTCATATCTTCTTATATTTAATCTGAAATGTTACAATCGTTCTCCATTGAATTGCAAAGGTAAATAGGCTCCACTTTTTGGTCAATACCATCATTTAGGTATTTTTTTACAAAAGGGCTCCTCTTGCGCTTATCCTCTGTGCCATTGCCGGAAAGCGGGATGGTCGGTTCGGAAAAACACCTGGGCCTCGTGACCAAATCCGAGCTCCTAAAGCAACAAAAGCGATCGCCCTCGGACAGCCTATTTTTTTCTTCTGTCCGTCTAAGCGATCGCTTCTATCCGTAAAAAGTTTTGCTTCTATCCGTAAAAAAGTTCGCTTCTATCCGTGAAACTCTAGACCACTTATAAGTACCTGATTATCAAGACTCCCCAAAGGGGTATTTTTGGGTCGCAAAAAAACCGACCCTAAGCAAACTAAAAAAGGTCAGGATAGATCACTCTTGGATCTACCCTGACCTTTTCCGGATTCATCTCTCACGTCCTTTGGCGGGAACGTGGTCGATGCTACTCTGTAAACTCATGAAGCAGAGCATTGCAAAGCGAGTCTCTCTCATTGTAAAATTTCCAACGATAGTTGGAGAAAAAGAGATCCTCATCTTCAAAGTCCGGATCTATGAGTTCGCTGATGACGTAACCTTTGTACTCAGCGCATGGCTGCTGGAGATACTGGAGTATCTCGCGAGGTACTTTGTCCCTATACGCCAGGGAGAAGTACGAGCCGTCCTTCAACGTCACACTCCTGACCTCATACACATACCGATACTCGTCGTAAAAAGTTGGCTCGGATCTGGTGATATTGTAGCGGTAATCTGCTGACTTGGTGTACGTTTTCAAGTCATTGAGCGAAACTACTGCGTTTGAGCCATCCAAGATGTTGCCGTTTTCCTTGTTCGCCAAAGCAAACGCCACCACACAATCAGCGATCTCCCCACGAGGATAGGTGATATCCACCCAAAAGCCGGGATAATACCTCGCAGAGGAGCCCTCACCCGAGGTCATATACCTAAGGTTGAAGCTAAGGCTCAAATAGCGACTTGGGTCATGATTTTGGATGTAGTCGCTCCACTTATCCACCAGCTGGTTGACTTTTGCATCGTACTGTTTGCAATACGAGTCATAGGCCGATTGTGCATCGACTTCGACTTTCTGCTCATCTATACTCAGGAAGTCTAGCAGTCTCTCATAGGTGATGGGGCGATAGGTATCCTCTTTTGGTGTTCCGACACAGGCATTTTGTGCCTGGTAGACGAAGTCGATGTGGTCGGAAAGTCGCGGATCTTTTTTTTCGGCAGTCTGTAGCTCCTTTGTAGTCAAGGGGTCCATGATGCTTTTTTTCAGTATCCTCGCATTCGAGACAAAGTACCACGCCAAGATTCCGGCAGCGACCAAAACAATGAATGCTACTCCACCAAGCAGGAGATACTTGAGTGTCCTGCGGGAGGGCTCTGTCACCGGCCTCCCCTGTGGAGGAGTATGCTGCAGTGGTGGAGGTGGAGGTGGAGGCGGTGGTGTACCACCGGAAGTGACACAGTCCTCAGAGGGGGACTCGCCACTGTCTAGTGGGGCCTGATGCTCATAACTATTGAGGTCTTCCATATTGGTAAAATCGGGTTGCTCCATCCGGATCAGTCGTAAATCGTAAACAGTTTATTGGCCTCAGCGTCTACAAAAGCCCGAGTGGCAGCAGTATGAGGTAGAGCCCCCACCCCAATGCACCGCAAATGGCAGATCCTATAATCCATCCGAGAGCACTGCGGCTGGCTCGATTGGCCCCGTCATAGTCGCCTCGCGAATAGCGTGACCCCACCTGTGACGAGTATATGATCGCTACGATACCTCCTATGAGACAGCAGAAGAGAGTGGCCAGGATACTCCATACCAAGTAGCTGGGTGGTTGCTCCGACGGCCTGCTGGGGCTGGTGAAGGCGGAGGGGGCAGCCGCCACCTGTACCACGGTCTGAGGTTGGTGTGGGGGCCAGCTTTTAGGTGTCTCCGGTGATAGATACGGCCGCACCTCCTCTACTTCCCGGGCGGGTAGCCACTGTACCATTCCCTCGGTCCACACCATAGTCTGAGGGGTGATTTGCTGAGCAGTAAGCTCTTCCAAGTCGTAGGGCCCGGCTTTCTGATCATTGATGATAATGTAGTACTGTTTCATAGCTTACTTAATTATTTATCTCGCTTATATACATCGAACCACCTGAGTAAGTGACCAAAAAGGACAGATCACTCTCGGTGTCTTTTATCTTACATGAGTTCGGACGATCATCTTCGGTTATCACGAGATTTATCTTTTGGCTTTTGACCGCCTTGATCAGCATATCCACCATCGCTTTTTCAGGGGAGCTGTCGGTGATGCCATTGCCTGTGTAAAAGGCCTTCTTGATAGACCCATCAAATTCATCGATGGCATTCTGAATGTAAGTGGAACAGTCTAGGTCTATATTCCAAAAGGCGAATACGGCCTCCCCTTTGAGCATCTCGTAGTATACGACATGGAGTTTGACGTAATCTTTGACGAAGTCGTCCTGCGTCGGATCCTCTGTGTCGCAGCCGGTGAATAGTCCTACAAGAAGTAGCAGAGGTAGGATGAGGAGTTTTTGTCTCATACAGGCTTTATCACTATTTAGTGTTCCTTAATTTCCCCAAGCATAGGATTTATTGTCATCCCCAAACAGTCCTCTGAGGAGGTCTATTAGCGTCTCATCAAACTCGATCGAACCGCCCATCCTCAGCAGTCCCAGAACGTTGCCATTCACGACAAACTGATGGCCTACATACGCTGTCCCAAAGCAAGCATCGTGATCTCCGATCTGCAATGAGGTGATTTGATTCATCGGGATGCAACCTTTGACGGACATGGCGACCAGCCCACTCAGAAAAGAGTCCTTGGTGAGCTTGTAGTAGAGGGCCTTGTCCGTAATCAAGATCCCGGACCAAGCATAACCACCCACTGCACCTAGGATCTTTTTATTGACCGCAAGGAGAGGAGTCTCGTCCGGGCGAAGGATTATCCCCAACCGTTTTTCTTGGTGCCGGATAACATCATTGGGGATCGGGTTCAGAAAAAGTGCTTTTGGCAGAGGCTGACGACTCGCTTTTAGAGCCTCAATGTTTGCTGACAACTTAGTTGCGTACATGTTTTTGATTTTTTTATTTGGCTCTCATTGCTTGTAGGGAGAGCCAATATCCTACGTTTTGACATCTATGCAGTTACCTCTGTCACCGAACAAAAGAAGCGTGGCACTGCCAGCCACGTCCCAAGTCGGAGGTCGTAGGATACCTTGATTCAGAGACACGTAGATAGCAGCCCACGCCATTCGCGTGGAAACCACTATGCTCTCTCTCTGAAAAAGTCTTGAATTTCCTACGTTCCCGACTTCGAGATAAGCACAATCGCTTCGTATGTTTGATAAGACAGATAAGAGAAAAACTCCTACTGCGTTGCCGTTTACAACTTTTTACCAAAACAAACAACTGCAATGTGACAGGCGTGGGCTGCTTTTGTCTGTCGTGTCGAGACTACACCGTCGGAGGAGGCGATCCTCCGGAGGCGAGTCTCCTCCAAATCCTTGGCCCCCATGTGATGAAAGACGGGACTTGGCTGAGCACATTGCGAAGATACACTCCGTGGTGTGCCATATTGAAGCACAGGAGGGAAACACCCTTATTCGCCGGAGGTGCGACAGGGAAGAGGAGATGGCGGTGAGCCGTTTTGCATCCACTTTTGGAGCGTGGCACGAAGCGCAAAGAGCCGGGGTTGGCAGGATCCAAACAAAAAAAGACGACCCTGGGCTGGGTCGTCTCAAAGGTAGGAATATGGATGGGGGCCGGTATTTTCCCCGGATCGGTGCAACCTAACTCCGGTCGGAGTGGAGGATTCGCTTGAATGCAATCTTTAGGTGGAAACTGATGGCGGGTAGGAGTCCGTAGTGCCGGATCATGATCTGCAAGCGTTCGCAGAGTGATGGTAGGCGATTCCGGGTGGTGACCCCTTCAGACAGGTAGTTGGTGAGGGGGATGCCGGTATAGTGGTTGTCGGTGGATGCTTTTAGGATCTTTAGGCACCAGTCGTAGTCGGCACTGTACTTGTAGCGTGTGTCGTAGAGTGGCACTAGGTCTTTTCGGGCATAAAAGGATTGGTGGCAGACGAGCATCCCTTGTGCGAAGCTGTCGTAGGTGAGAATCTTGGGTGCGGTGTGGTGTCTGGGGTGTAGGTATTGGCCATCGGCGTCTACGATATTGGTCTGTCCGTAAATGACTCCGGGAAGTCGGTGTCCATCAATGGGCGCGAGTGCGTTGGCAACAGTGGTGGAGGAGGGGAAAGTGTCTCCGGCGTTTAGGAAGCAGAGGTAGGTACCGGTCGCCAGGCCTATTCCTTTGTTCATGGCATCGTATATGCCTCGGTCGGGTTCGCTGATTGCTTGGTGGATGCTGGGAGCCCACTCTTTTAGAAGTGTGGGAGTGTCGTCCGTGGAAGCTCCGTCGATGATGATGTACTCTATATGCGGGTAGGTCTGTGCGACGACGGACTCTATGGTGCGCCGTAGCTGGATATAGGCATTTCGGCAGACGGTGATGACGGTGAGGGTGGGCTGTTGCATATTTTGGGCAAGGGCGAAGGCGCAGTCAGTGGAGGTCTAGAGTGGGACAGGTGATCAGGGGCACGGATATGTGTCGCTGTAGGTAGTCCTGAGTGTCGGCGGTTATGCGGGGATCGGTTTGGATTCCGGTATTGTAGACGACTAGTGCGACGGGGATCTCCCTATTTTGCAAGACTTCGAGGTTGAGGAGCGTGTGGTTGATGCTACCAAGTTTGGCCGTGGTGACGAGTATGACCGGTAGCCGTTGGCTCTGTATGTAGTCGATGGTGAGGTAGTCTTGGGTGAGGGGTACCATGAGTCCTCCTGCACCTTCGATGAGGACTTTGTCGTATTTGGCGAGGAGTGCTTGGGTGCTCTGGGTGGCTAGGTCGTACTGTGGTTTTTTCCCATCTATCGACAGGGCCATGTGTGGCGAGCAGGGGTAACTATAGATGAGTGGGCAGGTGGTGTGGTCGAGGTCGGGTGCCTGCAGTGGTCGCCCCTCTATCTGCCGGTGCAGACGGATGTCCTCGGATATTCCGGAGTCTCCTGTCTGGATCAATTTTTGGGTGATGACATTGACCCCCTCTTGGAGGAGTAGGCGGGATAGGTATCCGGTAACACAGGTTTTGCCGGCGTCGGTGTCTATGCCGGTGACGAAGTAGCAGTTTTTGGAAAGTAGGGTCTGTATCATTTTGTCGCTATGCCTATGATCGTGTTGTAGGTGAGTGGATAGGGTGCTCCGAGTGGTAGGTCGTTGGCCTCTCGGAAGGTGTGGTCGAGGTGGGCGATCATGCGTGGAGTCCATACTGTGTGTGCGGGCATGGCATTGGTGCCGGTCTGCTTGATATGCCTGAGTAGCTCAGTGAATGTACGGAAATGTAGCGTGGAGCTGTATATCTCGTGGCGATGTTCGGCAAAGTGTAGCCCGTGTATGGTCTCCAGGATCTGATCGGCTGTGGGGTAAAGGAGTCCGGCTCCCGTGGTGCGTCGTAGCTCGCAAAAGGTGTCGGGGAGGAATGTGCTGTACAGGATATGCCCGTGTGGTAGGAGTGCGCGGTGGCTTTTTGGGAAAAAGGAGAGGGGGTCGTGCCACCACTGAATACAAGAGCTGCTGGCAATGAGTCCGTAGGTGCCGTCCCAGGCGGAATGCTCGGCATCGGCCGTGATGAAGGTGTGGCGGATACCTACCTTGAGTCGAAGGATACGCTCGACCTCTGGCGCAATATCGTTGAATACGAATGTAGCTCCCGAAAGTCTCTGAGTGAGGCGGTAGCTAAGTAGTCCGGTGCCACACCCAATCTCCAGGACGCGCTCGGGTGCCACTGTAGGTGGAAGCAGTGCCACCAGTCGATCGGCGACCTCTGCTTGGACTACAGCAGTATCGTCGTAGCTCTCAGCGGCCGCACCAAACCTGTGCCGAAGGAGGGTTTTGTCGATCAGTGGAGTAGATCCAGCCATGATGTGTAGTTGTAGAGAGGATAGTGCCCGATATTGGGGATGATGTGGGTGGAAATGCCCACTTTTTGCCAGTAGCGAAGCTGGTTTTGAGGGGGCATGATGAGGTCTTTTTCGCTGATGAGTGCCTTGGTCCAGGCCAGCTGTGGGGCTTGGTAGTGAATGATAGGGGAGACACGGTCGTAGGTACTGCGGAGCTCATCGCGAAGGTCGTCGGTGCTACGTGCGCTAAAGCTCTCGTAGACCGATAGGAGCTTTTTACCGCCACACATCCGTCGGTCGAATCGGCTCCGATTTTCGTCCGTGAGAGTGGCCAAAGTGTCGTGAAAGATCTGCCGAGGGATGCCGTACTCGTCGTGCATGGGCTGGGGAGTGCCATTGATGGCTACCGCTGTGGTGAGTGGCGGGAGGAGCGCCGACAGGCAATCAGCTGCCCACACGCCCATGCTCCAGGCCACCAAGTGGATAGCTCGGTAGCCGGATCGGATGCTGAGGGTCTCGGGGAGTGTGCGGTAGTCGTATGCCGTGACGTAATCCCACCCGGACGGTATCGCTAGGTGGCGCACAACCTCCGGCGTAGTACCCCAACCGGAGAAAAAGAGCAACAGGGTATCGCTCCTAGGCTGGATATGGTAGTCTATTTCCATCGTCGCAGTAGGTGTGCCAGGTGGGTGACTTCTGCTTCGGTCAGTGCCGCAGTGAGGCTCAGCCGGATCCGCTCGGTGCCGGCCGGAACAGTGGGCTTGCGGATGGGACGGACGTAATAGCCCTGAGCCAGTAGGTCCTCTACCGCCTCTGTCAGTGTCTCGGGGAGGATTAGTCCGAGGATAGGGCTGGACATGGGGAGATCCAGTAGGTCGGAAAAAAGGGAGATTAGGTGTCGGAGGTGGGCTCTTCGCTCCTCCATGCCAAGCACCTGCCGAAAGAGGTAGTGACTCCATGCAACATTGAGAGGCGGAAGAGCGGTGGAGTAAATGAATGGCCGTGCAGAGGAGATAAAAAGATCACGCAGGGTCTCGGACTGTAGACTAAAGGCACCCACAGAGCCAAGTGCCTTGCCCAGTGTGCCCACGAGCAGGTCTATCTTGTGCGTCACACCGAGCTCTGCCGACAGGCCCAATCCACCACCAAAAATTCCCACACTGTGTGCCTCATCGACATAGAGAAGGAGACCGGGGTAGCGATCTTTGAGGGCAACAAGCTCCAAGAGTGGTGCGCGATCTCCATCCATACTGAAGACTCCTTCTGTGACGACCCATAGGCGGTCGTACTTGTCTCTATTTTTGCGGATAATCTGCTCCAGATCGGCCATATCGTTGTGCCGATAGCGTGTGAAGGGCACTCCGGACAGACGTATTCCCTCCACGATGCTCGCATGCACCAAGCGGTCCGCAATGATCATAGTGCGCTCTATCGCCAACACCGGGATGATACCGCTATTGGCATGAAACCCGCTATCCCAGACAAGGGCAGAGGGGCACCGGTAAACCTCACAGAGCCACTGCTCAAACTCTCGATATGCCAGGTCATTGCCAGTGAGCAAGCGGGAGGAGGCACTACTGAGAGGGTACTTGGCACCTGCTTGGCTGAGAAAATCCGCCCGGAGATCGGGGCAGTCGAGTAGTCCGAGGTAGTCGTTGCTATTGAGGTTGAGTAGGGGCCTACCATCAAGCAAAACGTACTTTCCACGCAGTGTGAGAGCGGGGAGGGTCCGGCGGACACCCGCCTGTCGAAGTGTATTGAGTCGCTCAGTGTATCCGCTCATAGTGCCAAAGGACATTTCGGAGTCCGGAGATGAGTTTTTGGAGTTGTTCGTCAGTGATGGCCATGAACTGTGGCTCAAGATAGACCAGTTTGCCAAATGGGCGCACCCATATTCCCTGTCTCACAAACTGCGGTATCAGCTCAGCCATATCTACCGGTTCCTGCATCTCCACGACGCCTATCGCACCGAGACAGCGCACCTCGGAGACACTTTTTAGCTCTGAGAGAGGGGCCAATCCTTCTGCCAATTGGCACTCGATCCTGCCTACCCTACCCTTCCAGTCTTGGCTCAGCAGGAGGTTGACCGATGCCTTGCTCACAGCACAAGCCAAGGGGTTGCCCATGAAGGTCGGCCCGTGCATGAAGCATTCCGCCTCTCCGCTACAGATGGTATCTGCGATCTTCTTGGTAGTGGCGGTGACGGCAAAGGTCATGTATCCACCGGTGAGTGATTTGCCGAGACAGATGATATCGGGGCGGATCGTGGTATGGTAGGTGGCCAGTAGCTCGCCCGTACGGCCGAATCCTGTCGCGATCTCGTCAAAAAGTAGCAGAAGACCGTATTGATCAGCCAAGTGTCTCAGTCCCTCCAGATAGGCGGGGTGGTAAAAGTACATTCCCCCTGCCCCCTGAACGATGGGCTCCACGATGATCCCGGCCAGTTCGTCACCCTTTTGCTCCAGCAATTGCCTCATGGGCTCCAGGTCACACTCGTCCCACTCACCACGAAATCTCGAGCGGGGTTGGGGGACGAAGTATTGTACCGGCAATGTCTGTCCAAAAATCCCATGCATTCCGGTCACCGGGTCGCATACGGACATTGCATGCCAAGTATCTCCATGATACCCGCTACGTATGGTGGCAAAGTGTTGGCGACGGGTTTCGCCTCGGGAGATATGGTACTGTATCGCCATCTTCAGAGCCACCTCCACAGCGACCGATCCACTGTCAGAGTAAAAGAGTTGGTCGATACCATCCGGCAGGATGGACTCCACCAAGAGTTTGCCCAGCTCCACAGCGGGACGGTGGGTCAGTCCGCCAAACATCACATGCGCCAGCTCCTCGGCTTGCGCTTGGAGAGCACGAGTGAGTACCGGGTGGTTGTACCCATGTATTGCAGCCCACCAGGAGCTCATACCATCTATGAGTTCCCGTCCATCCTCCAGCGTGATGACACACCCCTCTGCTCGCTTTACCGGATAGACCGGTAGAGGATCCACGGTAGAGGTGTAGGGGTGCCATAGGTGTTCACGATCCCACCGGAGGAGTTCGTCTGTCGTCATCATTCCCAGGTTGTCTCTTTCTTTGTGTCGTATCCCATTTCGGCAAATAGCGCCATATCCTGCTCTGTCACCGAGGCTTTGGTTGTCAGCAGATCGCCCGTAATGGCGGCATTGATGCCGATATACAGTGCCAGCCGTTGAGTCTCACGATCCAGTAGTGCCCGTCCTCCACTGAATCTCAAAAAAGCCATAGGGTTGGCGAGCCTAAAGATACAGATACTCAGGAGCACCTCATCCGCCGCCATCGGCTCTCGATTGCCCAGTGCCGTGCCCGGGATGGGGTGCAGGACGTTGATCGGAATACTGTGGATCTGCATGCTGGCTAGATACAGGGCAAACTCCACCCTCTGCCGACGGCTCTCCCCCATGCCTATAATCCCTCCGCTACAGAGTTTCATTCCCACTTTTTGGGCGGCTCTCAGTGTCTCCTCTTTCTGTTGCTGCGTGTGGGTGCCGACCAGTGTTCCAAAAAACGACGGTGCACTCTCCATATTGCAGTGGTACGTGGTACAACCTGCCTCGTAGAGCCGTCGCAACTGCTCCTCATAGGCCAAGCCGAGCGAAGCACAGAGCTGCAACCCCTGAGACTCCTCTGCCGTTTGGGTCAGGATCTCCACATAGCGGTCCACCTCACGGTCTGTTGGTCGCTTGCCACTGGCTACGAGACTAAATCGCTTGATCCCCTTGCGATAGTTGTGTCGTGCCTGCGCCTTGGCGACACAGGTAGGGAGGATATCGTGGTTGGCGCATCCTGTCCTAAAGTGTCCGCTTTGGGCACACCACTTACAGTCTTCGGTACAGCGACCACTCTTGATATCAATGATCGAGCAGGTGTCAAAGCCATCACCCATCAAGCGACTCGTGATCTGGTTGCACGATCGGTACAGCTCCGTCCGTGGCGTCTGCTCCACCGTCTCCAGTAGTTCATCCACCTCACCATAGCTATAGCCGTTTATTACTTTTTGCGCCAGAGGGGTTAGCTCTTCCCGCTCTTCCGCCGGCACTTTTGCCTCTGAGGTCAATCCGGCAACGGCCCTCATTGTATAGCCTCTACATTGGTTAGACCCCCGGTCGTTGTATCGAGTGTAACTGCTGTCAGCACCCCTTTTGTCGCAAAAAGAACCGGATCGAGGACTTCGAGCGTACCCAGTTGCGCCACCGGAAAGGCCTTTTTGGCCAGCGTGGCATGCTCATACAAAACCTCTGCAAGGACCTGACCGGGCACCGCATAGACAACCCCCTTGGTGAGGGCACGCTCCTTTTTACCCTGCTCCTGTTCGGTCAGCGGTGTGGCCGCATCGGTAACCTTGATCCGCAAGTAGACCGGAGCCCCCCTCAGGTCATCCTGAGCCAAAAGCCCCATACGCTCCGAAAAGCGAAAAGCCACCTGCTCACCCTCACCGGCCGGATCAAGGTCAGTGACAACATACCGGTGCCTCGTCTGTATCTTTTTTCCCAAAAAGCGTTCCAGTAAGCTCTGCTCCGCCCGGTCCAGTCCACCGATGGCCACCTTCATAGCCTCCCCGTCGGGAAATGGTTGGTCACTCTCTCCGCTGATGATGGCGGTCCGACTGTCACGCAGGCGATAGATCTCCTGTGCGGCAATCTCAGCCTTTTTGGCGGTAGAGGTCGCTTGGATAAATGCCTGAGGCATGCTACTCAGAGACAAAAACCCGGATTCCTTGTCCGGAGTGCCTTTTTGGTCAGTTGGGAGCGCCGGCACAGTCTCCACCTTTTTATTGATGCTCGCCAGCAACCCCTCGGGGGTGAGGGTCATGTAGGTAGCACTGTTGTTTCGCCTAAAGCGGACCGAGAAGCGTCGCCTCTCATCCGGCACCCCATAGCTTCCCAGTGTCACCTGATCGATGCGGTAGGTATGACGAGGCTTCAGGATCGCTTCATCGACTCCGAGATAGCGTTTGGCATATAGGGCAAACTCTCCCGGGATCTCCTCCTCCTCTACAATTGTCACCACTGCATAGAGTTTGGTGGCCGGCAACATGTAGACGATGCTGTTGTCCGGCATCGAAGCGGCATTGTACCGTTCGGTCCGGACTTGCGCTGTCGCACTGCAGCTCGCTAGGAGCAGCATGACAAAAAGTATGGAGTAGATTTTTCTGATCATGATTATTCCTAAGGTCTGTTGTCTATTCCTACAAATGTACCAAAATATTGGTCAGCCTATAGCTGATTCCCGTATGCAAGCTCCAAAATATCGACTCCAAAAGTTGGAGCGGAAGACAAAAAAAGAGACGCACAGGAGGGTTGCTCCTATGCGTCTCTCGATAAGTGGCGGCTACCTACTCTCCCATCGTAATAGTACCATCGGCGTGACCGGGCTTAACTGCTCTGTTCGGAATGGTTAGAGGTGGATCCCCGGTGCTATAACCACCTGTTTATAGCTATAAAAACATGTCGGCAAAAGTAGATCCACTCACCGATTTGTCTTCGGCTGTGGGCGTTATCACTCTAGTGATCGGACCGAGAGTACTATCTTCTATCGGATCTTCTGTCTGGCTGATCGAAAGTCTTTGTCCTTCGTCTTCTCGATTTGCCTGATGTCTCTCTTCACGTATCTTTCCGTGTCTATTGCGCTCTATATGCGTACCGTCCGTGGAGTGACTCTCTCTTTTCTTCCGAGCTCGTAGCTTATCTCACGAGATAGTCTACTTACTGTATCGTCACTTCCTGTGCTACTTCACTCGGGGGCTTTCCTCTCTTCGGAGGACCAAGTCCCGAGCTCTGTCGCTTCTCTTTTCGTACGTATTCTGCTTTTTTGGTTCGTGCTGTGTGACTCACTTGCGAGACACACAGCACACGATAAAGCGTTTGGGTAATTAGTA